>DATMIN010000345.1:0-15329 GCA_035554275.1 Burkholderiaceae bacterium | reverse complement strand
CAGCCCGGCCGCAGCAGGCACAGCGCGAGCGCGACCGCCGCGCCGCCGAGCAGCCAGCCGTCGCGGCGCTCGCGCCACGAGGCGCGCAGCCACGCGGCGGCCCGCTGCGCGCGGGTTGTCGCACTCACGGCAGCCCCGGCGAGTAGCCGCGCATCGTCGTCGCCGCACGCTCGCGGTTGTTGACGGCGTCGGGCGAGACGACATCGGCGTCCTCGGCGTCGGGCAGCAGGCGCTGGGTGCGCTCGAGGTTGTAGCGCGCGTCCCACCACGCCGGATCGTCGCGCAGCACGTCGCGGTAATACTCCTTCGCCAGCTCGAGCGGCGCGATCGCCTGGCCCGGCTGCGTGCCGGCGCGCAACTCGATCGCCTGCCGCACCAGCAGGTTCGCGCTGTTGAAGCGCGCCGCGGCGCCCAGCCGCGGGTCGGACTGCAGCGCGCGATACCGGTTCAGCGCCGCCTCAAGCGCGCCGTTGCGGGCGAGTTCGTGGGCCTGCGCGAAGCGCAGCTCGGGCGGCGCATCGGCCGATGCGCTGGCGGCACCGGCGGGCGCGGCGATCGTCGCGTTCAGGCGCTGCGCGCGCCACAGCGCCGCGCCGTCGACCAGCAGCGCGCCCGCCGCGAGCAGCAGCAGCCCGAGCACGGCGCGCGTGCGCCCACGTGTGGCTAGGCCCATCGGCGCACCTCCAGCGCGTGCGCGCCGAGCAGCGCGAGCGCGGCCGCGAGCGCGAGCGCGTAGCCCCAGCCGGCGAGGTCGCGGCGCGGGATCGTGTCTTGATAAGTGATCGGCAGGTTCTCGAGCCGGTTCACGTCGTCGACCGCCTGCTGCAGCGCCTCGGGTGTGCCGGCCTCGTAGGCGTGGTACGGCGCGCCGAGCGAGAGGAAGAAGCGGTGCAGGAAGTACTCGGGCACGGTGTCGGCCTCGGCCGGCGCCTCGGCCTGGTCGGGCAAGAGGCCCGGGCTGCGCGCCGAGCGGATGTAGATCCAGTAGATGCCCACGCGCGTCTTGCGCATGCGCTGCGCGATCACCTCGCGCGCGTTCGGCTCGATGCGGTCGCCGCCGTCGGAGACCAGCATGATGATGCGCGAGCCGGTGTACGGCCGGTCGTCGAAGTAGCCGAGCGCCGATTCGAGCGCGAGCGCGATGTTGGTCTCCGACAGGCCGCGGCCGATGTTGCCGGCGTTGATCGCGGCCTGGATCACCTCGTTCTTCTGCGTGAACTCGAGCAGCCGGATCGGCAGCGTGCTGAACGCGACCATGCCGAAGCGGTCGTCGGGCCGCTTGGCCGCGAACTCCGACAGCACGCGGCGCGCGACCAGCCCCTTCGATTCCTTCGACTCGTAGGCGCGCAGCTTCGAGTAGTAGTCGAGCGCCTCCGGACCGGTGCCCTTCACGCCCAGGTTGCGCGCGCCGCCGAAGCTCTGGTCCATGCTTCGGCTGCGGTCGAGCACGAGCACGATCTCGGCGCCGCGGCCGACGCGCTCGACCTCGTACTCCGGCCGGTACGGCCCGGCCAGCGCCACCACGAGCCCCGAAATCGCGAGCACCGCGGCGGCGCGCAGCGCGATCTGCAGCGCCTGCGACGCGCGATCCGGCGGCAGCAGCGCGACCCACGCGTTCGGCAAGGCGCCGCGCGCCGGCGCGAGCAGCGGCAGCAGCGCGAGCGGCAGCAGTGCGAGCCAGAGCGGCTGGTCGAATGCCGCGATCATCGGGTGACCTCCGTGCTTCGCACTGCGGTGCGAGCCCCCTTCGGAGCGGCCGGGCGGGGGCTCATGCGGCGCCCCGTTCGGCGTCGCGGCAGCGGCGCGCCAGCGCGACCAGCCAGCGCGTGTCGCCGGCCTCGGGGCGCGCGGCGAAGAACTCGTCGCGCGACGCGGCGAAGAAGCGCGCGAGCTCGTCGCGCAGCGGCGCGAAGCGCGGCTGCGCGGCGACGAAGCGACCGAGCCCAGCGGCGAACAGCGCCTCGCCCGCGGTCTCGTTCAGCGCCGCGTGGAAGCGCTCGAACGCGGCGCGGCGCTGGGCTGCGTCGGCCGCCGGCGGCAGCGCGCGCAGCGCCGGCCAGGCCCGGCCGAACGGGCGCCGGCGCTGCGCCGACCACGGCGCGACGAGGTACACCTGCGCGAGGTAGGCGAGCAGCAACGCGGCCAGCGCCGCTTCGATCAGCAAGCGCGTGCGCAGCGGCGCGGTGTCGAGCGGCGGCGGGTCGACGTCGGGGCGCAGCTCGCCGAGGCCCTCGCGCGTGGCGGCGTCGGGCGGCGTCAGCGGCGCGACGGTGACCGGCCACGCGTCGATGCGCAGCGTGCGCGCCTGCCCGCCCTGGCCGACGCGCAGCTCGACCGGCGGCATCTCGAGCACGCGGGTCTCGCGCGGCGCGAGGAACACCTGGTAGTCGAGCTGCAGCTCCTGCGGCACACCGCTCCACGAGCGGCGCAGCTCGACGCGCTGCAGCTCGAGCGCGCGGCCGCGGCCGCCGGGGCGCGGCAGCGCGGCTTCGTCGAGCGCGAGGCCGCGCGGCAGATCGAGCGCGATGCGGCGCGTGATCACATCGCCGACGCTGTAGCCGAACGCGCGCGGCGTGTCGGCGCTGAGGGTCGCCACGGCCGGCGCAGCATGGGTTGTGGTCGTGCCGCCGAGCAGCAGCACCGCGAGCAGCGACGAAGCCGCGCGCCCGCTCATGCGGTGAAGTGGCGGGTCACCGCCTCGGCGTCGTACCGGCCCTCGATGAACAGCGGCGCGAGCCGGCGCGCCCGGAACAGCGCGAGCAGCGCCTCGCGCCGCTGCGCGTGCGCTTCGGCCCAGCGCTCGCGCAACGCCGGGCGCCACCAGACGAGCCGCTGGCGGCCGCTCTCGGGGTCGACCACCGGCGCGAGGCCGCGCGTGGCGCTCAGGCCGAACTCGAGCGGATCCCACAGCACCGTGGGCACGAGCTCGTGCGCGCTCAGGTCGTCGAGCACCTCCGCAATCAGCGGCAGCGGCAGATGGAAGTCGGAGACAAGGAACAGCAGCGCGCGTTGCCGGCCAAGCCAGCGTGATGCGTCGAGCAGGCCGCGCGCGTCGCGGCCGTCCGGGGCGAAGCCGCGCAGCCGCTGCCCGAGCTCGCCGCCGGTGCCGCGCGCGCGGCTCTGCGGCCGCCACAGGTCGGCGCGCACCGCCGCGTCGCAGCCGACGAAGCCGAAGCTGTCGCCGGTGCGCCAGGCCGACCACGCGAGGCTCTCGACCAGATCGGCCAGCACCGCGAGCTTGGCCTGGCGGCCACGAAACCCCATCGAGGCCGACACGTCGGCCACCACCGTGACCGGCACCGACTTGCGCTGGCTGTGCACGCGCACGCGCCACTGGCCGAACGGGTCGCGCAGGCTCGCCTGCAGATCGAGCCGACGCGGGTCGGGCGCGTCGAGCAGCGACGCGTGGCCGCGGAACTCGAAGCCGCCGTCGCCGGTGCGGCTGCGGTGGTGGCCCGGGAAGTGGCCGCGCACCGGCGCGTTGACGCGGTAGTGCACCTCGCGCACCGGCGCGGCGGTGGCGATCTCGGAAGCGGCGCGGGCGTCGGCCATGGGCGCAGCGTAGCGCGGACGGCGAGGCTACGGCGCGGCGACGGCGCCGAGGATCGCGTCGATCAGCGGCGCGGCGATCTCGTGGCGGCGCATCTCGTAGACCGGCTGGAAGCACAGCCGGTGCGCGATCGTCACGCCGAACACCGCCTGCAGGTCTTCGGGCGTGACGTGGTCGCGAGCGTCGAGCCAGGCCGTGACGCGCGCGGCGCGCAGCAGCATGCTCATGCCGCGCGGGCTCGCGCCGGCCAGCATCAGCTGCGCGGTGTCGAGGCCGGACAAGCGCACGCCGTGCGCGGCCGGCGCGGCGCTGGCGTGCCAGAGTGCGAGCGCGTAGTCCTGCAGCGTGTCGGAGGCGTGCACGCCGCGCTGGATCCGCGCCGCGACCTCGTTCAGGCCACGGTGCTCGATCAGCGCGCCGGCGAGCGCGTCGATCAGCGCGTCGGTGTCGTGAAAGCGCGGGTCGAACATCAGCGCGCGGCGCTGCGCGGGCTCGGCCGGCGCGTCGATCGTCAGCTCCATCATGAAGCGGTCGCGCGCGGCCGAGGCGATCTCGAACGTCTCTTCGCGCTCGACGCGGTTGCGGTCGGCGAACACCTGGACGTGCGGAAAGCGCCACTCGCGGTTGAACGCCGAGACGCTGCGCTCGGCCATCACCCGCAGCAGCAGCGAATGCACCTGCGGGCGCGCGCGGTTGATCTCGTTGAAGAAGAAGATCGCCAGGTCTTCGCCGTGCTGGATCAGCGGGCCGGGCTCGACGGCGGGGCGGCCGTCGGCGTTGATGTAGGTGTAATAGACGAGGTCGTTGGGCATCAGGTCGATCGTGCCCTCGATGCGCGCGTAGGCGCCGCCGAGCACGCGCGCGAACGCGCGCAGCAGCGTTGTCTTGCCGACACCGACATCGCCCTGCAGCAGCACGTGGCCGCGCGCGAACACGGCGGTGTTGACCTGTCGGATCACGCGCGCCTGCCCGATCACCGCCCGCCCCACCTCGCGCTCGAGCGCCAGCGCGCGATCGCGCCAGTCGGCGAGCAGCCCTTCGTCGCGATCCATGCGCGGCCCCTGCTTCAAGCCCGCGTGGCAAATCGAAACCGGCGGCGGGACAGACTGCGCCGCCCTCGGCACAGCGATCTCGTGCGGGCGGCAGCGGCGGCTTCGCAAGCAAAACGCACGCCGTCGGCGGCGTTGTTTCATCGCGCTGCGGGCGACCGAGACACTCTGCGCCAAATGTGGCGCCACGCGTGGCGCGGCCTGTGGCGTCGCGCCGCTGCATCCGGCGCGCACGCGATTTCGTATCGGCCCCGCGGATCAGGACTTTCCCCAACACCGCCCGAAGCGTTGGCGAGCGGCAAGCGCAAGCGTGTGCGCGAAAACAGCTTCGGATGGATATCAAGCGCGAAACACACAGGGTTTCGCCTAGGTGAACTCGCGAAAACGGAGGTGGCGCGGGCGGCGCCTTCCTTGGATCCCGAATGCCCCCGCCGGGCATGTGGGACTGGGCATGGATGTTGCGGTTTGGCGGTTCGTACAGAACGTACGCGCGGGCTCCGGTGGCGACCTTCGCAAGACCTCAGACCACCCCATGTGCAAGGAGACTTCCAATGAAAATTTCACGGCTTTCGGGCGTTGGCACGCTGTGTCGAGTGGGGCTGGCGATGCTGGTTCTGCCCGGTCTGGCGCATGCCAATGCCGACGTGGAGAAGAACATCGCCAATTCCAGCAATTGGGCGATGCAGGCAGGTGACATGTTCAATCAGCGCTACACGAAGCTGAACCAGATCAACACCACCAACGTCGGCAAGATGCAGGTGGCGTGGACGTTCTCGACTGGCGTGCTGCGCGGCCACGAAGGCTCGCCGCTGGTGATCGACGGCACGATGTACCTGCACTCTCCGTTCCCGAACAAGGTCTACGCGCTGAACCTCGACAACCAGCAGATCATCTGGAAGTACGAGCCCAAGCAGGACCCGGCGGTGATCCCGCAGATGTGCTGCGACACGGTCAACCGCGGTCTCGCGTATGCCGAGGGCAAGGTGATCCTGCAGCAGGCCGACTCGACGCTCGTCGCGCTCGACGCCAAGACCGGCAAGGTTCTGTGGAGCACGAAGAACGGCGATCCGAAACTCGGCGCGGTCAACACCAACGCACCGCACATCTTCAAGGACAAGGTCATCACCGGCATCAGCGGCGGCGAGTGGGGCGTGCGCGGCTTCATCGCGGCGTACAACCTGTCCGACGGCAAGCTGGCCTGGAAGGGCTACAGCGTCGGCCCCGACGCCGAGATGCTGATCGACCCCGACAAGACCATGACCTGGACCGACGGCAAGATGGCGCCGGTGGGCAAGGACTCGTCGGTCAAGACCTGGCAGGGCGACCAGTGGAAGACCGGCGGCGGCACGACGTGGGGCTGGTACAGCTACGACAAGGCCACCAACCTGATGTACTACGGCACCGGCAACCCATCCACGTGGAACCCGGCGCAACGCCCGGGCGACAACAAGTGGTCGATGACGATCTTCGCGCGCGATGTCGACACCGGCAAGGCGGCCTGGGTCTATCAGATGACCCCGTACGACGAGTGGGACTTCGACGGCATCAACGAGATGATCCTGGCCGACATCGATGTGAAGGGCAAGCCGACCAAGGCGCTGGTGCACTTCGACCGCAACGGCTTCGCGTACACGCTGGACCGCACCACCGGTGCGCTGCTCGTGGCCGAGAAGTACGACCCGCAGGTCAACTGGGCCACCGGCGTCGACATGAAGTCGGGCCGCCCGCAGACCGTCGCGAAGTATTCGACGGCACGCAACGGGGCTGACGTGAACACCAAGGGCGTCTGCCCGGCGGCGCTCGGCAGCAAGGACCAGCAACCGGCCTCGTACGACCCGGAGACCAAGCTCTTCTACGTGCCGACGAATCACGTCTGCATGGACTACGAGCCGTTCAAGGTCGAGTACACCGCGGGTCAGCCGTATGTCGGCGCGACGCTGTCGATGTACCCGGCCCCGGGCAGCCACGGCGGGATGGGCAACTACATCGCCTGGAACGCCGGCACCGGCAAGATCGTGCAGAGCCATGCCGAGAAGTTCTCGGTCTGGAGCGGCGCGCTGAACACCGCCGGCGGGCTGTCGTGCTACGGCACGCTCGAGGGTTACCTGAAGTGCGTGGACAAGAAGGACATCAACAAGGAGCTCTTCAAGTTCAAGACGCCGTCGGGGATCATCGGCAACGTGTTCTCGTACCAGCACAAAGGCAAGCAGTACATCGGCGTGTTCTCGGGCATCGGTGGCTGGGCCGGCATCGGCATGGCCGCGGGTCTCGAGAAGGACCAGGACGGCCTGGGCGCGGTGGGCGGCTACCGCGAACTGTCGAAGTACACCGAACTCGGTGGCTCGCTGACGGTCTTCGCGTTGCCGAACTGATGCGTTAAGCACTCAAGCAGCCGCGGTCCACCGCGGCGCGACGACCGGGGGATGGCTTTCTGCCGGAAGGCCGTCCCCAACTTTTTTCTCCACTACCAAACCGATCTCATGAAGTTTCCACAAACGCTCTGCGGCGTGCTGCTCGCCGTCTCGGTGGCCGGCGCGTTCGCCCAGTCCGCCTCTGCACCCGCCGCCGGCGGCGCCGCGCCGTACAAGGTCGTCGACGGCAACAAGGTCGACCCGGCCACGATGGAGGGCTTTCGCACCTGGCGCGCCGCCGCCTGCGACCGCTGCCACGGCGCGAACCAGGAAGGCCTGGTCGGCCCCTCGCTCGTCGCCAGCCTGAAGACGCTGTCGAAGGACGAGTTCGTCAAGACCGTGATGAACGGCCGCCCGAACACCCAGATGGTCGCGTTCTCGGGCAACGCGACGGTCACCAAGAACATCGACGCGCTGTATGCGTACCTGAAGGGCCGGTCCGATGGCGCGATCACCTCCGCGCGCGTCGAGCCGATGAAGTGAGCCGCGCGCTGCTTGCCTTGCGGCGCGGCGCGCTACGCACCGCGCTGGCCGGCGCGCTCGCGGGCTGGGTCGCCCTGCACGCCGGCGCCGCGCTCGCGCAGGACGCGCCGGCCAAGCGCACCGAGCTGCGCGTCTGCCAGGACCCGAACAACCTGCCGTTCTCGAACACCCAGGGCGAAGGGATCGAGAACCGCATCGCCGAGGTCTTCGGCAAGGCGCTGAACATCCCGGTCACCTACTACTCGTTCCCGCAGCGGCTCGCGTTCATCCGCAACACGCTGCGCTACAAGCTGCCGGGGCAGGACTACCCGTGCGACATCGTGATCGGCGTGCCGGTCGGCTTCGACGAGGGCGTGTCGGTCACCAAGCCCTACTACCGCTCGACCTACGCGCTCGTGTTCGCGAAGGCGAAGGGCCTCGAGAACGTCGCCAGCGTCGAGGACTTCCTCGCGCTTGGCCCGGCCAAGCTGAAGGGCCTGCGGATCGGCGTCTACGACCGCTCGCCGGCCTCCGACTGGCTCTCGCGCCACGACCTGCTCGGCAGCGGCGTGCCGTACCAGATGATGAACCCCAACCCGCAGCAGTACCCGGGCGAGATCATCGAGAAAGACCTGGCGAGCGGCAAGATCGACGCCGCGATCGTCTGGGGCCCGATCGCCGGCTACTTCGCCAAGCGCGTGAAGACGCCCACGCTGGTGGTCGTGCCGCTGAAGTCCGAGCCCGGCGTGCGCCTCGACTACCAGATGGCGATGGGCGTGCGCTACGGCGAACGCGAGTGGAAGCAGCAGGTCGAGGGCCTGATCGATTCGCGCCAGGCCGACATCCAGGCGATCCTGAAGGAATACGGCGTGCCGCTCGTCGACGCCTCGTTCGGGGCGGCGCCGAAGAACTGATCGTGCGCTCTTCCCTGCGCTGGCTGGGCCTGCTCGGCGCGCTGCTGCTGGCCGCGCCGGCCCACGCCGCGCTCGACCCAGCCGCCTGGATCAGGCTGGCCGCCAGCGTGCTGAAGGTCGAGGTGATCCGCATGCAGGGCGGCTACTCGCTCGGCTCGGGCGTCGTCGTCGAGGGCGGCCGCGTCGTCACGAACTGCCATGTCACGCGCGACGCGCAGCAGATCGCGGTGCTGCAACGCGGGCTGCGGCTGCCGGCGCAAACGCAGCAGGTCGATGCGTTCCACGACCTGTGCGTGCTGCACGTGCGCGGCCTCGACGCCGCGCTCGCGGTGCCGCTCGCGCCGGCCACGCAGCTCACGATCGGCCAGCCGCTGACCGCGATCGGCCACACCGCCGGCGCGCTGCAGCGCAGCGACGGCGAGGTGCTCGCGCTGCACCGGATGGACGGCGCGCGCGTGATCCAGAGCTCCAACTACTTCAACTCCGGCGCCAGCGGCGGCGGCCTATTCGACGCCGACGCGCACCTCGTCGGCGTGCTCAGCTTCCGGCTGCGCGGCGGCGCGGCGCACTACTTCGCGGTGCCGTCCGAATGGCTCGCGACACAGCTGCGCGATGCCAGCCGCGGCGAGCCGATCGGCCCGCTCGGCGCCGGCGCGCTCGCGTTCTGGGAGCGCCCGCTCGACACGCAGCCGCTGTTCCTGCGCGCCGCGGTGCTCGAGCGCGACGGCGACTGGAACGCACTGCAGCCGCTCGCGACCGACTGGCTGCGCCGCGCCGACGGCGACCCCGAACCGTGGTACCTGCTCGGCGTCGCGCTCGACCGGCAGGGCCGCGGCGCCGAGGCGCGCCACGCGTTCGAATGCTCGCTGGCGACCCCGCCCGGCGATCCGCGCGCCCGGGCCGAACTGAAGCGCGTCGCGTCGCCCGACCCCGACACGTCGCCCGACGCCGACGCGCCGCCCGACGCTGCGGCATGCCACCTGTGATGACCACTTCGAGACACCTTCCGATGCCCGCACCGACGCCCTCCCCTCACTCGCCCGCGCGCCGCGCGGGCCTCGCGGCCGTGCTTGTGCTGGCCCTGGCGGCACCCGCCGCGCCGGCGCGCGCCGACGAAGCGCCGAAGGATTTCTCGCCCGCCGAGCGCGCCCTCTTCATGACCGACCAGTTCGCCAAGCTGCGCGCGCCGCAGACGCTGCGCTACCAGTTCCGCCGCAGCGGCAGCCTCGAGCCGGCGTTCACCGACCAGGTCGCGATCGCGCTGAAGGCGCGCAGCGGCGGCGGCTGCTGCGATGCGAGCGGCGAGTTCCTCAGCGGCGAGCGCAAGGTCGAGTTGCCGCCGGTCGAGGGCGCGAAGGGCAACCCGGTGACGCTGTTCTTCCTCGAGCGCGACGTGCGCGAGATGCAGCGCCTGACGAAGGGCCAGTCGACCTACTTCCGCAAGCGCATCCGGATGGCGATCTACCAGGGCGCGCAGCAGCGCGCGGTCTCGGTACGCTTTCGCGGCAAGGCGATCGCGGCCAGCGAGTTCACGATCGACCCGTACCTCGACGACCCGAACCGCGCGCGCTTCGAGCAGCTCGCCGGCAAGCGCTACGTGTTCACGCTGTCCGACGCGGTACCGGGCGGTGTCTACGCGATCCGCAGCCGCGTCAACGCGCCCGGCGCGGCCGCCGACGCGGCGCCGCTGCTCGCCGAGGAGCTGCTGATCGAGGGCGCCGAGCCGGCGCCACCCGGAACCTGAGCGCGCCGCGCCGACCCAAGTCATCATCAGCGTTGTTGTTCCCGTCGATCCGCCTTTGGAGCCCACCCATGAATTCGACCTCCCTTCGCTCCACCGCCGTGGCCGTCGCCGCACTCGCCGCATTGCTCGCCGGCGGTGCGGCGCGCGCGAACGACTTCCCGACCGCCGACCGCGTGCTCTACGTCGAGGACTGCATCCGCGCCAACCCCGGCCCGTATTTCGAGATGGTCAACAAGTGCTCGTGCGCGGTCGACGCGATCGCCGCGGAAGTGAAGTACGACGAGTACGCGACGATGCAGACGATCAGCAACGGCATGACGATCGGCGGCGAGCGCGGCGGTGCGATCCGCGACGTGCCGACGCTGCAGCCCGAACTGAAGAAGTACCGCGAGCTGCAGGCGAAGGTGAAGAAGTCCTGCTTCATCAACGACCCGAAGTAGCGCAGCGCGCGCATCCGTCATGCAGCCCGCGCTCGCGCGCCTCGCCGCCCTCGCGCTGCTCGGGCGCGTTGGTGCGCTCGCGCTGCTGGTGCTGGCGCATGCCGGAGCGTTCGGGCAGCAGGCCGTGGCCGACGGCACCGCGCCGCTGCCGGTCGACGAGATCGCGCCCGGCGTGTTCGTGCACCGCGGCGCAATCGAAGACTGGCAACCCGGCAACGGTGGCGACATCGCCAACCTCGGCGTCGTCGTCGGCAGCCGCTGCGCCGCGGTGGTCGACAGCGGCGGCACGCCGGCGCTCGGGCAGCGCTGGCGCGCCGCGGTCGCAGCGCTCACGCCGCTGCCGGTGTGCTACGTGATCGACACCCACGCGCACCCTGATCACGTGCTCGGCAACGCCGCGTTCGCCGGCCCCGGCACGCAGTTCGTCGCGAGCACGAAGTTCAACGCCGCGCTCGGCGCGCGCGAGCCGTTCTTCCGCAACGCGCTGGCGCGCGACTTCGGCGTCGCGATGCCGCACGAGCAGTTCGTGTACCCGACGCTCGCGGTCGACGGCACGCGCGAGCTCGACCTCGGTGGCCGCGTGCTGGTGCTGCAGAGCTGGCCGACCGCGCACACCGACAACGACCTGACGGTGTTCGATCGGCAAACGCGCACGCTGTTCGCCTCCGACCTGCTGTTCATCGGCCACCTGCCGGTCGTCGACGGCAGCCTGCGCGGCTGGCTCGCCGACATGGCGCTGCTGGCGAAGATCGACGCCGCGCGCGTCGTGCCCGGCCACGGCGCGGTCAGCACCGACTGGCCGGGCGCGGCGCTGCCGCAGCAGCGCTACCTTGAGGCGCTGCTGCGTGAGACGCGCGCGGCGCTGAAGGCACACCGCACCTTGCAGCAGGCGGTCGACAGCGTCGGCGCGAGCGCCGCAGTGGGCTGGCAGCTCGTCGAGCGCTTTCACCGCCGCAACGTCACGGCAGCGTTTGCCGAACTCGAGTGGGAAGAGTGAGGAGAGCCTCCATGAACAACGACCATGACATCCAACGCCGGCGCCTGGCCGGCGGCGGCGCCGCGCTGATCGCGTCGGCCTGGCTCGGCAGCGGCACGGCGCGCGCCGAGATCAAGTCGGGCGACAACCCCGAGGCGAGCGAGATCTGGCAGAAGGTGCGCACGAGCCTGTTCGAGAAACGCACGATCGTCAACGCCGGCGACGACACGCTCGTGCTCGATGCGCCGGTGCGCGCCGAAGACGCGGCCGTCGTGCCGATCGCGATCCACTCGAAGCTGCCGCAGACCGCGGCGTCGCACGTCACCAAGCTGACGCTCGTGATCGACAACAACCCGTCGCCGATCTCGGCGATCTTCGGCTTCACGCCGAAGAGCGGCCGCGCCGACATCGAGACCCGCGTGCGCGTCGACGAATACACCTTCGTGCGCGCGATCGCCGAGACCAGCGACGGGCGCCTGTTGATGCGCACGCGCTGGGTCAAGGCCTCGGGCGGCTGCTCGGCGCCGCCGGGCAAAGACCCGCAGGCCGCGCTCGCGTCGATGGGCAAGATCCGCCTGCGCGTCGACGGCGAGGTGGCGCTCGGCAAGCCGGTGCTCGCGCAGCTGATGATCAGCCACCCGAACGATTCGGGCATGGTGATGGACCAGGCCACGCGCCAGTTCACGCCGCGCCGCTTCGTCAAGACGATCGAGGTCGCGTACGCGGGCCAGCCGGTGCTCTCGGCCGACCTCGACTTCTCGATCAGCGAGAACCCGAACCTGCGCTTCTACTTCGTGCCCGACCGGCCCAGCAAGCTGACCGCGAAGGTCGTCGACACCAACCAGGCCGCCTGGTCGGGCAGCCTCGATGTCGCACCGACGGCGTGAGCACCGCGACCCGGTCGTGCTGCTCGGCCTCGCGCTGAGCGGCGCGGCCGCGGCCTGCACTGCCGCGCCGTTCGCGTACATCACGAACCAGGGCAGCCACGACGTCTCGGTGATCGATCTGGCGCGCGCGAAGGTCGTCGCGACGGTGCCGGTCGGGCGTTCGCCGGCCGGCGTGGTCGCGGCCAGCCGCACCGGCAAGGTCTACGTCAGCAACCCCGACAGCCACTCGATCTCGGTGATCGACATGCGCACGCAGCAGGTCGTCGGCACGCTGCCGGCCGGCAGCGGGCCGGTCGGCATCGACGCCTCGCCCGACGGCACGCGCCTGTTCGTCGCCGACTGGTACACGAACCGGCTGCTCGCGTTCGACACCGCGGGCGGCAACGCGCTCGCGCCGATCGCGGTCGGCCGCGCGCCGGCCGGCGTCGCGGTCGACGCGGCCGGCACGACCGTCTTCGTGGCCGAGCGCGACGACGACAGCGTCGCCGCGATCGACATCGCCACGCAGCGCGTGCGCGGCCGCGTCAGGGTCGGCACGCACCCGTTCGCGCTGCTCGCCGACCCGAAGCGCGAGCGCCTGTACGCGCTCAACGTGCTCAGCGACGATCTCTCGGTGATCGACACGCGCACGCTCGTGGTCGTCGCCACGATCGCGGTTGGCAAGGCGCCGTACGGCGCGGCGCTGACGAGCGACGGCGCGCTGCTGTACGTGACCAACCAGCACGCCGACAGCGTCAGCGTCGTCGATGCGCAAACGCTGCGCGTGCTGCGCACGCTCGACGGCTTCGGCTACCCCGAAGGCATCGCCGCGCACGCCGACCGCGTCTATGTCGTGAACTGGATGGACGACGACGTGAGCGTGCTCGACGCCGCCAGCGGCCGCACGCTCGAACGCATCGCGACCGGCCGCAACAGCCGCGGCTTCGGCGCGTTCATCGGCGCGCCGCCGTCGCCCTGATCTCGCCTCGACATCACTCGACGTCAACCCCCGGAGACCTCGCCTCATGCCCCTGCTCCGCCCGCCGCAGCGCCGGCCTGCCCTGATCGCGATCGCCGTGTTCGGCGCCGTCGCCACGCTGCCTGTGCTCGCGCACGGCCCGACGCGCCAGAAGGTCGTCGAGACCGTCACGATCGCCGCACCGCCGGCCGCGGTGTGGGCCAAGATCAAGAACTTCGACGCGCTGAAAGACTGGCACCCGGCCATCGCCGCGAGCCCCGCCGACAAGGGCAACAGCGTCGGCTCGGTGCGCGAGGTGAGCCTGAAGGGCGGCGGTGCGCTGACCGAGACGCTCGAGCGCTACGACGACGCGACGATGCGCTATGCGTACCGCCTGAAAGACGGCGGCGCGCTGCCGGTGACGAACTGCACCTCGACGATCAGCGTCAGCGGCGAAGGCAACCGCTCGGTCGTCGAGTGGCGCGGCGCGTTCTACCGCGGCTACCCGAACAACGACCCGCCGCCGGACAAGAACGACGAGGCCGCGGTCAGGGCCGTCAGCGGCCTCTACCAGAGCGGGCTGGCGAACCTGAAGCAGCTCGTCGAAGGCAAGTAGGCGCGAGATGCTTCAGCGGCCGACCTTTCTGCGCCACGCGGCGCGCGCGGTCGCACTGGCGCTCGGCCTCGGGCTGGCCGGCGCGCTGCAGGCGCAGAGCGCGCCGGCGCCGATCGAGCTGGCGGCCGGCGTCTACATGGTTCCCGGTGCGCCGGGCGAGCCCGATTCAGGCAACCTCGGCCGCGTCGGCAACGCCGGCTTCATCATCGGCCGCAGCGGCGTGCTCGCGATCGACACCGGCACGTCGTACCTGCACGGCCGCGCGCTGCTCGACGCGATCCGCAGCGTCACCGAACAGCCGGTGCGGCTGGCGATCATCACCCACACGCGGCAGGAATTCCTGTTCGGCGCCGCGGCGTTCCGCGAGCGCGGCATCCCGGTCGCGATGCAGCGCGACGCGGCCGCGCTGATGGCCTCGCGCTGCGAGACCTGCCTGAAGACGCTGCGCACCACGCTCGGCGCCGACGCGATGCGCGGCACCGAGATGTTCAAGCCCGACCGCGTGTTCGGCGATCCGCTCGAGATCGACGCCGCGGTGCTGATCGGCCGGCCGATCCAGATCCTGCATTACGGCCACTCGGCCGGGCCGGGCGACATCGCGGTGCTCGACCCGCGCAGCGGCACGCTGTTCGCCGGCGGCCTCGTCGACGCCGGGCGCATCCCCGACGTGATCGACAGCGACCTGCCGGCCTGGCGCGATGCGCTGCGCGCGCTGCAGGCACTGCCGGTCGAGACGATCGTGCCGGGCCACGGGCCGGCCGGCGGCAAGCGAGCGATCACGCAGGTCGAGCGCTACCTCGATCAGCTCAGCGCGCATGCCCGGGCGCTGCAGCGCAGCGGCGCGCCGCTCAGCGAGGTGCCCGACGCGGTGGCCTTGCCGGACTTCGCGGGCTGGGACCAGTACGATACGGTGCATCGCCGCAATGCCTCGATCGTCTACCTGCGATACGAGCGCGAACAGCTGCTGAAGCAGCCGGCGAGGGCCACGCAACCATGAACACGAAGCCGAGATCTCCGTCGTCGCCGACACTGCGCCGCCGCCTGCTGATCGGCGCCGGCGCGTGGCCGCTGCTGGCCGCGCCGGCGGTGCGCGCCGCGATCGGCGGGCTGCCGACCAACACCGGGCACGACGACACCTCGCCCGAATGGGAACTGCTGCGCCAGCGCCTGTACGGCGAGCGGCCGCTGGCGACGGGGCGCGCGAGCCGCATCCAGCTGATCGCGCCGCTGCGCGCGGCGTATGGCGCCTCGGTGCCGGTGAAGATCGTCTCCGGCCTGCCGCAGCGGCCCGAGCTGTACGTGAAGCGGCTGCAGGTGCTGGTCGACAAGAACCCGTCGCCGCT
>DATMIN010000344.1:0-2150 GCA_035554275.1 Burkholderiaceae bacterium | reverse complement strand
TCGGCGCTGTGGCAGATCGACCTGGCCGGCGCGGCGTACCCGCAACGTCTCGCCGCGGCGCTCGACCACGGCCTGGGCATCTGGGACGTCTACGCCAGTTGCCGCCGCGAAGGCAGCCTCGACAGCGCGATCCGCGAGCCGCAACTGAACGACCTCGCGGGGCTGCGCGAGCGCGCGCCGCGGCTCGAGGCGATCGCGCACAACGGCGGCGAGTCGGCGCGCGCGATGCGCGTGACCCGCGCGCTCGGGCTGCCGGTGCACCGGCTGCCGTCGACGAGCCCGGCGAACGCGAGTTGGAGCTTCGAGCGCAAGCTCGCGGCGTGGCGCGCGGTGCTGGCAGAGCATGGCGTCGCATGACTGCTCGGCGCGATGAGCCGGCGCTGGCGCCGGCCACGATCTCCGAGGCCGACGGCGTGCGCTACCTGCACCTGGGCACGCCGTGGGTGCAGGGCGCGATGCGGATCCGCAAATCGCTCGCGCTCGAGCTCGAGTACATCCAGCGCATGATGGTGTGGATGCTGCTGCGCCCGAGCGACGCGCTCACGCACGGCCACGCGGTGCAGCTCGGCCTCGGTGCCGCGGCGATCACGCGCTTTTGCCACAGCACGCTGCGGATGCGCTGCAGCGCCGTCGAGCTGAACCCGAGCGTGATCGACGCGTGCCGGCTGTGGTTCCACCTGCCGAGCGAATCGGCACGCTTCGAGATGCTGCAGATGGACGCGGCGGCGTTCGTCGCCGACCCGGCGCGCGCCGACAGCGTGGACGCGCTGTGCGTCGACCTCTACGACCACGATGCCGCCAGCCCGGTGCTCGACAGTACCGCGTTCTACCGCGACTGCGCCCGCGTGCTCGTCGACGGCGGCGTGATGACGGTCAACCTGTTCGGCCGCGACACGAGCTTCGAGCGCAGCGCGGCGCGCATCGCGGCGGTGTTCGGCGCGGCCCGCGTCGTGAGTTTGCGGCCGACCCGTGAAGGCAACACGATCGTGGCCGCGATCAAGAACGAATCGCTGCCGGCGCGCGCCGAACTGGCGGCGCGCGCGGATAACATCGAGCGTCGCTTCAAGCTGCCGGCGCGCAAATGGTTGCGCATGCTCCGGCCCGTCGCGAGCGGCGACGCTTCGCAACCTCACCCCACCGCATGAAGACCGCCACCGCCAAGCCCGTGCCCGCCGTGCCGACCGGCAAGGTCGATGCACGCGCGCTGCTGCAATGGCTGCGCGACGACGGCCTGATCGCCGCCGACGCCGCCGAGCAGACGGTGCGGCGGCTGGCCGGCGGGCAGAGCGCGCAGCACCCGCTGGTGCGCATCGCCAGCGTCAACCTGGTGCGCGAGGGCACGGCCAAGCCGCTCGACGTCGAGGCGCTGACCGAATGGCTCGCCGCGCGCAGCGGCCTGTCGTACCTGCGCATCGACCCGCTGAAGGTCGATGTGGGCCGCGTCGCCGAGATCATGTCGATCACCTACGCCGAGCGGCGCCGCGCGCTGCCGATCAGCGTCGGCCTGAGCGAGGTGACGATCGCGACCTGCGAACCGTTCGATCTGACGTGGGTGCCCGAGATCGAGGCGCACGCGCGCAAGAAGGTCAGGATCGTGGTCGCGAGCCCGCCCGAGATCGCGCGCTACACGACCGAGTTCTACACGCTGTCGCGTTCGGTGCGCAACGCGATCAAGACCGGCGAGGTCTCGGCGCTGGCGAGCTTCGAGCAACTCGTCGAGCTCGGCAAGACCAACAAGCAGCTCGATGCCAACGACCAGGGCATCGTCCAGGTGGTCGACTGGCTGTGGCAGTACGCGTTCGACCAGCGCGCCTCCGACATCCACCTCGAGCCGCGCCGCGAGCGCAGCGTGATCCGCTTCCGCATCGACGGCGTGCTGCAGACGGTGTATCAGCTGCCGCCCGGCGTGATGAACGCGATGATCGCGCGGGTGAAGCTGCTCGGCCGCATGGACGTGGTCGAGAAGCGCCGCCCGCTCGATGGCCGCATCAAGACCCGCAACCCGTCGGGCGACGAGGTCGAGATGCGGCTGGCGACGATCCCGACCGCGTTCGGCGAGAAGATGGTGATGCGCATCTTCGACCCCGACACCACGGTGAAGACCGTCGAGGCGCTCGGCTTCGGCCCGCACGACGGCAAGCGCTGGGAGG
>DATMIN010000343.1:0-3417 GCA_035554275.1 Burkholderiaceae bacterium | reverse complement strand
GGCCGGCGTCGCCGATGTCGAGGCCGCGCTCGCGCCGGCCGAAGCGCCGACGCCTGCCGCCGGCGCGAGCGACGACAGCGCGCCGTTGGTCAGCGCCCAGTTCGGCGCGACGCTGCCGCCGTGGTCGGCCGCGCACGCGTACACGAACCTGTACGGGCCGAAGTCGGCCGCGAAGTCGATCACGGCCACCGTGACCGGCAACGTGCGCGTCACCGATGTCGGCCGCGAATACGACACGCACCACATCGTGCTCGACTTCGGCAGCGTGCCGTTCCCGGTGCTCGAAGGCCAGTCGATCGGCGTGCTGCCGCCCGGGCTCGATGCCAGCGGTAAGCCGCACCACGCGCGCCAGTATTCGGTCGCGAGCCCGCGCAACGGCGAGCGGCCGGGCTACAACAACCTGTCGCTGACGATCAAGCGCGTGCTCGAAGACCACCAGGGCAACGCCGTGCGCGGCGTCGCGAGCAACTTCATGTGTGACCTGAAGGTCGGCGACAGGTGCCAAGTGATTGGGCCGTTCGGCGCCAGCTTCCTGATGCCGAACCACCCGAAGAGCCACATCGTGATGATCTGCACCGGCACCGGCAGCGCGCCGATGCGCGCGATGACCGAGTGGCGCCGGCGCCTGCGCGCGAGCGGCAAATTTGAAGGCGGCAGGCTGCTGCTGTTCTTCGGCGCGCGCACGAAGGAAGAGCTGCCGTACTTCGGCCCGCTGCAGACGCTGCCGAAGGATTTCATCGACACCCACTTCGCGTTCAGTCGCACGCCCGGCCAGCCGAAGACCTACGTGCAGGACGCGATGCGCGAGCGCGCCGCCGACGTGGCCAAGCTGCTCGCCGACGCGAACAGCCACTTCTACGTCTGCGGCCTGAAGAGCATGGAAGAGGGCGTGGTGCTCGCGCTGCGCGACATCGCGCTGCAGGCCGGGCTGAACTGGAGCGAGATCGGTGCGGCGCTGAAGCGCGACGGGCGTCTGCACCTCGAGACGTACTGACCCGGCTCGGCTATCGTCGCCGCGATGAAACCTCGACGTGCACCGCCGCGGCGAGCGCGCGAGCCCGTGGCTGCGCCGCCAGCTCGACGCGGCGCGCAGCGCGGCGCAGGGTCTTGGCCGCAGCGCGTAGAGTCGCGGTCGTGACCAAGACGCTGCGCATCGCCCTCGTGTTGCTGCTGGCCGCGCTGCTGCCGATCCGGGGCGCGATGGCCGCGGCGATGCTGTGCCCGCAAGGCAGCCACGGCGCGGCAGCGGCCCACCGGATGGTGATGCCCGCGGCCGGCCACGATCACGCGGCGATGTTGAAAGAGCAGCAGCACGTGCACGACGCGGCCGGCGCGGCGAGCGACGACGGCCACGCCGGCGGCTGCAGCCTGTGCGCGGCGTTCTGCACGATGACGCCGATGCCGAGCGCCGCGCCCGCGGTGCACGCCGCGACGCTGGTTCGCGCGCTGGCGTTTCCGGTGCTGGCCGCGCCGGCGCCGGTGTTCCAGTCCGACGGGCCCGAGCGCCCACCCCGAACCCTCTGACGCCACCAGGCCCGTGCAGACGGGCCTTGCCGAGCGCGTGCGCGATGCATGCGCGTCCGGCCGTGCAGGCATGCCTGTGCGGCTCTGCAGAGGACTGTGACCATGACTCCGATTTCACGAACACCGGCGCGTGCCGCGCTCGCGGCGGCCACGCTCGCGCTCGCCGGCTGCGCGTCGTTCACCCCCGACGGCGGCTTTGCCGAGGTCGAGCGGCTGACGCGCGAGCGCACCGGCCAGACGCCGCGCCTGCAGCGCGGCGCCGAGCCCGACGCCGCGACCCGCGCGCGCCTCGACGCGCTGCTCGCGCAGCCGCTCAGCGCCGACGCCGCCGTCGAGCTCGCGCTGCTGAACAACCGCGCGCTGCAGGCTCAGTTCGCCGGCCTGGGCATCGCCGAGGCCGATCGCGTGCAGGCGGGCCGGCTGCCGAACCCGACCTTGCGCTTCGGCCGGCTCGCGGGCGGCGGCGTCACCGAGATCGACCGCGCGGTGCTGGTCGACGTGCTGGGCCTGCTCGCGCTGCCGGCGGCGAGCGCGGCCGGGCAGCGTGGCTTCGAGCAGGCGCAGTGGCGCGCCGCCGACGACGCGGTGAACCTCGCGGCGCAGGCGCGGCAGGCGTTCTTCCGCGCCGTCGCGGCACAGCAGCTCGCGGTGTATGCGGCCGACGTGAAGGACGCCGCCGACGCGTCGAGCGAACTCGCGCGGCGCATGCGCGCGGCCGGCAACTTCAGCCGCCTCGCGCAGATGCGCGAGCAGGCGTTCGAGGCCGACGCCAACGCGCAGCTCGCGCGTGCGCGCCATCAGGCGGTGGCCGAGCGCGAGCGCCTGACGCGGCTGCTCGGCCTTGGCGGCGCGGCCGGGCCCGCGTTCACGCTGCCCGATCGCCTGCCCGACCTGCCCGCGCAGCCGATCGAGCCGCGCGACGCCGAGCAGACCGCACTCGACCAGCGCCTCGACGTGCAGCTCGCCAAACGTGCGGCCGAGTCGACCGCGGCCTCGCTCGGGCTGACGCGCGCGACGCGCTTCGTCAACGTGCTCGACGCCGGCTGGCAGAACCAGAGCACCAGCGGCGAGCCGCGTCGCAGCGGCTACGAGATCGAGCTGGTGCTGCCACTGTTCGATTTCGGCCAGACGCGCGTGAAGCGTGCCGAGGCCGTCTACCTGCAGGCGATGCATCGCGCGGCGCAGGTCGCGACCGATGCGCGCTCGGAGGTGCGCGAGAGCTACTCCGCGTACCGCACCGCGTACGAGCTCGCGCGCCACTATCGCGACGAGGTCGTGCCGCTGCGCCAGCGCCTCTTCGACGAGAACTTGCTGCGCTACAACGGCATGCTCGTCAGCGTGTTCGAGCTGCTCGCAGATGCGCGCGAGCAGGTGGGCGGCGTCACCGCCGCGGTGCAGGCGCTGCGCGACCACTGGATCGCCGAGACGCAATTGCGCAGCGCGCTGACCGGCCGCTCGCCGGCCGGCGCGCCGTTCGCCGACTCTGCCGCTCCCGCCGCGCCCGCCGCGCCCGCGGCGTCGCATTGAGGGCCGCCACCATGAGCAACCGCAGACACTTCTTCCACGCCGCCGGCGCCACGCTGATCGGCGCCGCCGCGGTCAGCCGCCTTGGTGCGGCGACGCTGCCCGAGGCCGCGAGTTCGACGAGTGGCGCCACGATGCAGCCGCCACCCCCGCCGCCGAACGGCCGGCCGTTCCAGCCGATCGTCACGCTCAACGGCTGGTCGCTGCCGTGGCGCATGAAGGGCGGCGTCAAGGAATTCCACCTCGTCGCCGAGCCGGTGCGGCGCGAGATCGCGCCCGGCATGCGCGCCAACCTGTGGGGCTACAACGGCGCGAGCCCGGGGCCGACGATCGAGGCTGTCGAGGGCGACCGCATCCGCGTCTTCGTGA
>DATMIN010000342.1:0-2369 GCA_035554275.1 Burkholderiaceae bacterium | reverse complement strand
GCTGCGGGCACGCGCGCCGCAGCCCGGTGACGCCGTGATCCTGGTCGGCGATGCGGCGCTGACGCAGCGCTACGAACGCGCACTCGAAGCCTTCGAGGTGAGCGGAACGCGCGTCGGCGCCGAGTCGGCGTGGCGCGGGCTACACGAGCTCGCGCGCGAGGCGTTCCGATGAGTGCGTCGGCGGAACGCTTCGGCGCAGCGCTGCAGGCACTGCCGCTGGTCGCGATCCTGCGCGGGTTGCGGCCGGCCGAGGCCACGGCGATCGGCACCGCGCTCGTCGACGCCGGCTTCGTGCTGATCGAGGTGCCGCTGAATTCGCCGCAGCCGCTGGCCAGCATCGCCGCGCTGACCAGAGCGTGCCCCGCGGCGCTGGTCGGTGCCGGCACGGTGCTGACGGTCGCGCAGGTGCGCGAGGTGCACGCCGCGGGCGCGCGACTCGTCGTCGCGCCGAACTTCGATGCCGCGGTCGTCGCGGCGGCGCTCGAGCTCGGCCTGGTCTGCCTGCCCGGTGTCGCGACGCCGAGCGAGGCGTTCGCGGCGCTCGCGGCCGGCGCACACGCGCTCAAGCTGTTCCCGGCCGAGGCGATCGCGCCGGCGGTCGTGAAGGCCTGGCGCGCGGTGCTGCCGCCCGAGGTGCCGCTGCTGCCGGTCGGCGGCATCACGCCGGCGGGCATGGCCGCGTACGTGGCGGCCGGTGCGAGCGGCTTCGGGCTCGGCTCGGCGCTGTACCGGCCGAGCGCCGATGCGGCGGCGGTCGGCGCGAACGCGCGCGCGTTCGTCAGCGCGTGGCGCGCGATCCCGACGCCGCGGTGAAGAGCGCGAGGCCGACGTACACCGCGGCCGTCAGCGTGCGGCCGATCGCGCGCCCGCGCTGCATGCCGGCCAGTGCCGGTGCGGCGGCGCGCGCGGCGAGCACGTAGGCGCTGTCGGTGCACGCGGCGATCGCGACGAACGCGGCGCCGAACAGCACGCTCTGCGCCGCCGCCGGCGCGCGCGCGTCGATGAACTGCGGCAGGAACGCGGCGAAGAACAGCGCGGTCTTCGGGTTCAGCAGCGCGACGACGAAGCCGTCGCGCACGATCCGCCCGAGCGCCGGCGCCTCGCGCGGCGCGGCGCCGGGCGCGGCCAGCGGCGCGCGCAGCGCCTTCCAGCCGAGCCACAGCAGGTAGGCCGCGCCGGCCCATTTGACGAGCTCGAACGCGAGCGTCGAGACCGCGAGCAGCGCCGCCAGCCCGAGCGCCGCGGCCAGCGCGTTGCCGAGGTTGCCGAGCGCCACGCCGGCGACCGATGCCAGCCCGGCACGCCGCCCCTGCGACAGCGTGCGCGTGACGATGTAAAGCACGCCCGGCCCCGGCGTGGCAGCGAGCACGAGGCTCGCGAGCGCGAACGCGGCGAGCACCGGCGCGGCGGGCAGCGTGAGGCTCATGACGCTGCCGCCAGCGGCTGCGCGATCCGCCACAGCACGCCGCTCGGGTCGAACAGCACGATCTCGCGTTGGCCCCAGGGCTGCGTCACCGGCGCGTCGATGCGCACGCCGAAGGTCTGCGCGACCCCGCGCCCGTTCAGATGTGCCCACCACGCGTCGACATCGCGCACCGCGAGCTGCATCATGAAGTTCGCGCTGTGCTCGGCGACGTGGAAGTTCTGCAGCAAGAACGCGGCGTCGCCGTGGCGCAGGAAGGCGAACTCGGCGTTCGACCAGACGCTCTCGAAGCCGAGCGCCGCGTAGAAGCGCTGCGACAGCGCGAAGTCGCGCGCGGGGACGAAGGCGCGCACGGCGTTGACCGTGAGGTCGGCGGGTGGCGCAGGAGCGGTGTCGGGCATGGCGTGCGGCCTCGGTCGTCGCGCGATCGTAGCGTGGCGATGGCGCAGATCAGCGCGCGCCGCGCACGCGGTACGGCGCGCGCTCGCGCGGATCGGTGCGGATCGCGGCGATCGCCTGCTGCACGTGCGGCACGCGGCGTGCGAGCGCCTCGAGGTCGGCGGCGGCGGACGCGCGCGCGGCGCAGCCCTCGATGTAGACGATGCGCCCCTGCACCGTGACCCACAGCGTGCTCGCCGCGAGCGCGCGCTGACCGCGCACGGCCGCGCGAATGGCGGCGGCGATCTCGCGGTCGTACGCGTACGCGTTCGGCTGCGCGCACTCGCCGGCGAGCCAGCAGGTCGTGCCCTTCTCGGCGCGGTGATGGCTCTGCACGCGGCGCTCGGCCTCGGTGATGAACGGGCCGGCCGGCAGCGGGCAATCGGCCAGCGCGTGCGAGAGCTGGAAGAACGGGTCGTCGAACCCGTTGCGCAGCGCCTCGCCGGAATGCGCCGCGCCGGCCGCCGCGGTCAGCAGCGCGAGTGCGAGCGCCGCGCGTCGCGCGAGG
>DATMIN010000341.1:0-9668 GCA_035554275.1 Burkholderiaceae bacterium | reverse complement strand
GCGCCGAGGAGGCGCCGCGCATCGGCATCCGGCAGCGTTTCCGCGCGGACCCAGGTCGAGCGGAGCCGCTCGATTTCGCGCGCCACGGCATCGCGCTTGCGGTTGAACGCGGCCCAGCGCACATCGTCGACAAGCCCGAGCACGCGGCCCGCCTCGGTCAGGCGCAGGTCGGCGTTGTCCTCGCGCAGTTGCAGGCGGAACTCGGCACGGCTGGTGAACATCCGGTACGGCTCGGTCACGCCCTTGGTGATCAAGTCGTCGACGAGCACGCCGAGGTAGGCCTGATCGCGCCGCGGCAGCCACGGCGCCTCGCCGCGAACCTGCAGCGCCGCGTTGATGCCGGCGAACAGGCCTTGTGCTGCCGCCTCTTCGTAGCCGGTCGTGCCGTTGATCTGCCCGGCGAAGAACAGCCCGCGGATCGAGCGCGTCTCGAAGCTGGCCGTCAGCGAACGCGGATCGAAGTAGTCGTACTCGATCGCGTAGCCGGGGCGAAGAATGTGCGCGTTCTCCAGGCCCGCCATGCTGTGCACCGCGGCGAGCTGGACGTCGAACGGCAGCGAGGTCGAAATGCCGTTCGGATAGAACTCGTGCGTCGTCAGGCCTTCGGGCTCCAGGAAGATCTGGTGCGCGTCCTTGCCGGCGAAACGGTTCACCTTGTCTTCGATGCTCGGGCAGTAACGCGGGCCGATGCCGTCGATCAGCCCGGTGAACATCGGGCTGCGATCGAAGCCGGCGCGGATGATCGCGTGGGTGCGCTCGTTGGTGTGCGTGATCCAGCACGGCAGCTGGCGCGGGTGCTGCGCCGCGTCGCCGACGAAGCTGAACACCGGCATCGGCGTCGTCGGCGGCGAGCCGTCGGCGAGCGACATGCCGTCGCCGGGCTGCATTTCGAGCGCGGCGAAGTCGATCGTCCGGCCGTCCAAGCGCGGCGGCGTGCCGGTTTTGAGGCGCCCCTGCGGCAGCTTCAGTTCCTTCAGCCGGGCCGACAACGCGATCGCCGGCGGGTCGCCGGCGCGCCCCGCGCTGTGGCTTTCGAGCCCGACGTGGATCTTGCCGTCAAGGAACGTTCCGGCCGTCAGCACCACCGCTCGTCCACGAAAGCGAATGCCCACTTGCGTGATGGCACCCACCACGCGGTCGCCTTCGAGCATCAGGTCGTCGCAGGCCCCCTGGAACAGCGACAGCTTCGGCTGGTTCTCCAGCCGGCGCCGGATCGCCGCCTTGTACAACACACGGTCGGCCTGCGCGCGTGTGGCGCGCACCGCCGGCCCCTTCGAGCCGTTCAGGATCCGGAACTGGATGCCGGCCTCGTCGGTCGCCGCGGCCATTGCGCCGCCGAGCGCATCGATTTCCTTGACGAGGTGGCCCTTGCCGATGCCGCCGATCGACGGGTTGCAGCTCATCTGGCCGAGCGTCTCGATGTTGTGCGTCAGCAGCAGCGTGGTCGCGCCCATCCGCGCCGCGGCGAGCGCGGCTTCGGTGCCGGCATGGCCGCCGCCGACCACGATCACGTCGAACTCGGTGGGAAACAACATCGCAGTGCCAACTTTTTAAGCAAAGCGGAATTGTAGGGTTGGGGCGCTTCGGGCGCCGCCGTCAGGGCCGCGCGTCAGCCCGGGCGCCACATCTCGGTGTGCGGGATGCCGTCCTCGATGTACGGCGCGCCGGCCGCCTCGAAGCCGGCCTCGCGGTAGAAGCGCTCCAGCCGCGTCTGCGCCGAGATGCGGATGCCCCGGCCGGGGTAGGCCTGCGCGCAGTGCGCGATCGCGCGCGCGACGAGTTCGCGGCCGAGGCCGGTGCCGCGCGCCGCGGCGGTCGTGATCACGCGCCCGATCGACGGCTCGGCGTACTTGTGCCCGGGCTCGACGACGCGGGCATACGCGCGCGGCACCGCCGCATCGCCCGGTGCCCACGCGGCGAGGTGGAACGAGTGCGCGTCGAAGCCATCGGCATCGAGGTAGACGCAGTTCTGCTCGATCAGGAACACCTGCTGGCGCGCGCGGTAGATCGCGTCGAGCTCGCGTGGCCCGAGCTCGTCGAAGCGGCACCAGCGCCAGGTGAGGGCCGAAGCCGGATCGCGCGGGTTCATCCGCGCATGATCGCGGATCATGCGAGCGCCGCGCGCCGCAGCGTGCGCGCGACGAACCACACGCCGCCGGCGGCCAGCAGCGCACACACCAGCAGCGGCGGCGCAAGTTGCGCGGCGCCGAACGCCTCGCCCTTCAGCACATGCGTCATCAACACGTTCTGCGCCAGCGCCGGTACCCACAGGTACCACGGCGACTCCTCGCCGAGGCTGAACACGTTGATCAGCGGCAGCAGCGAGGCCGACAGCATCACGACCGTCGTGCTCGCCTGCGCCTCCTTGAACGTGCGGCAGCGGATCGCCACCGCCATCAGCAGGGCGGAGGCGGCCGCCGCGAACGGCAGCAGCACGACGAGGAACAGCAGCGCCTCGCGCGCGCCGTACTGGAACATCGCCGCCAGCGTGTCGCTGCGCAGCAGCCACTGGCCGGGCAGGAAGCTGAAGCACGCGAGCACCGCGATCAGCATGCCCACGCACGCGACCGCGCCCCATTTGCCGAGCACCAGCACCCAGCGCTCGACCGGGTTCATCAGCAGCGGCTCGAGCGAGCCGCGCTCGCGCTCGCCGGCGGTGGTGTCGAGCGCGGCGTTCAGCGCACCGGTGAGCACCGCCATCAGCACGAAGAACGGCAGCATGCCGGTGATCTGGGTCGCGCGCGTCTGCGTGCTGGCGAGGTCGCGCTCCTCGACGCGCACCGGCTCGATCGCATCCGGCGAGACGCCGCGCAGCACCAGCGTCAGCGTCGCGCGCTCGCGCCCGAAGCCGCCGAGCAGGCGCGCGGCGCGCCCGGCGCTGGCCTGCGAGCGCTGGTTCGCGCTGTCGGAGACGATCTCGATCAGCGGCGCCTCGCCGCGCACCAGCGCGGTCTCGAAGTCGTCGCTCACCACGACCACCGCATCGGGCAGCTGGGCCTTGCGCAGCAGCGCCTCGTAGCCGGCCGGCGCCGGCTTCACGGTGTAAGTTTGGCGCTGCAGGTAGTTCACCAGCGTCGGTGCCCGCGCGATGCCGGCGACGACGATCTCGCGCTGCTCCGCGCTCGATTCGAGCGACGCGACCAGCGCCGAGATCGCGAGCAGCACCAGCGGCCCCATCACCACCGACGAGATCAGCACCGTCAGCAGCGTGCGCCGGTCGCGCAGCGCGTCGCGCAGCTCCTTGCGCAGGACAGTGCCGATCGCCTGCCAGCGGGTCATGCGCCGACCTCGGCCGTGTCGGCATCGGCATCGACGAACGCGAGCTTGACGAACGCCTCCTCGAAGTCGGCCTCGCCGGTCTGCGCGAGCAATTCGGGCACGCTGCCGCTCGCCACCGTGCGGCCGTGCGCGACCACCACCACGCGGTCGCACAGCCGCTCGACCTCTTGCATGATGTGGGTCGAGAACACGATGCACTTCGCGCCGCCCTCGGGCGTGCGCAGCCAGCGCAGCGTGTCGCGCAGCGCGCGCGTGGCGAGCACGTCGAGGCCGTTGGTCGGCTCGTCGAGCACGATGTTGGCGGGGTCGTGGACGAGCGCGCGCGCCAGCGCCGTCTTCATCCGCTCGCCCTGACTGAAGCCGTCGGTGCGGCGCTCGAGCAGGGCGCTCATCTCGAACATCTGCGCCAGCGCCTCGGCGCGCGCGTGCGCCGCATCGGCCTCCATGCCTTGCAGGCGGCCGTAGTAGACGATGTTCTCGCGCGCGGTCAGGCGCGGGTACAGGCCGCGCGCGTCCGACAGCATGCCCATGCGCGCGAGCGCTTCGCGTGGGCGCGTGGCGACGTCGATGCCGTCGACGTCGAGCGTGCCGGCGTCGGGCGCGATCAGGCCGGCGAGCACGCGCAGCGTCGTCGTCTTGCCGGCGCCGTTCGGCCCGAGCAGGCCGGTGATCTGGCCGTCGGGCGCGTCCAGGCTGACGTGGCGCACCGCGTGCACGACGCGCGCCGCGCCGCGCCGCGGCAACCGGCCGGCCAGCCCCTTGGCGCGCGGCGCCGCGACCTGGAACGCCTTCGCGAGCTGCTCGATGCGGATCATTTCGCGCCGCCCGCACCGGCGTCCAGGTCGATCGGCAGGAACACGCCCGGCCGCGGGATCGCGGTCAGGCAGCCGACGTCGACCGCGGCCGCTGCGGCAGCGTCGGCCGCGTCGATGAAGCGGAACAGCACGTCGCGCGCACACCCGACGCCGAGCACGCTGTGCCCGGCGTTCGGCACGACGACGTGGCGCGCGAGCGGCCCGAGCGCGGCCGCGACGCGTGCGCCGTGGCGCGGCGGCGTGGCCGGGTCGAGGCCGCCGCTGAGCAGCAGCACCGGCGCCTTCGCCGGCGCGATCGTGTAGAAGTCGGCCGGCACCGCGCCGCGCGGCCACTCGGCGCAGGCGCGCCGGTAGAGCAGGGCCTGGCTGGCGCCGAAATCGGCCCCGGGCGGGTCGCGCGACTTCTCCATCAGCGGCACGTCTTCCGCGCAGACCACCGAGAAGTGCATGCCGAGCGCGAGCTGCGGCCCGCGCCGCGAGCCGCCGAGCGCGCCGAGCCCGGCGAGCGCCTCGAAGCGGCCGGCCGCCGCCTCGGTGATCGCCGCCGGCACCGCCGCGGCGGTCGCCGGGCCGTAGAGCGCACCGCGCACCGCACCGAGCACCATCTCGCGCGTCAGCGTGAACGACTCGGGCGCACCGCTGAGCGGCTGCGGCACGCTCACCGGCTGCGGCAGGCCACGCAGCAGCGCGGCCCAGGCACTGCGCAGGCGCGGGTAGGCGCGCCGGCACGCGGCCTCGCGCTCGCAGGCCACGAACAGCGCCTCGAGCGCGGCCTGGCCGTCGGTCGAGAAGCTCGCCGGCAGCGCCATGTCGGGCGGCGCCACCGAGTCGAGCACGCTGCGCCGCACCGCGCCGGGGAACTGGCGCGCGTACTCGAGCGCCGCGCGCGTGCCGTACGAGACGCCGACCAGATCGATGCGCTCGGCGCCGAGCGCGCGCCGCACCGCGTCGAGGTCCTGCATCGCGAGCGCGGTCGTGAAGAAGCCGAGATCGCCGGGTGCGCGCGCGTACGGCCGCTTCGCCAGCTCGGCGCGGCAGCGCGCAAGCAGGCGCAGCTGGCGCTCGGTGTCGGCCTGCTCGGTGAGCGTCTCGCGCTTGGCGTCGCGGCAGTCGAGCGGCGCGCTGCGCCCGGTGCCACGCTGATCGACGAAGACGATGTCGCGCCGGTTGTTGAGGCGCGCGAAGAGCAGCCCCATCACCTGCGGCGCGACGTCGATCGCGCTCTGGCCGGGGCCGCCGGCGATCAGGAACACCGGATCGGGGAGCTTGCGCCGCGCCAGCGCCGGCACGACGACGTAGTGCACGTCGATCGTCGCTCCGGCGGGCCGGGCCGGGTCGAGCGCGCGCGTGACCACGCCGCACTGCACGCTGTGGCGCAGGCCCGGGACGCGACAATCGCTCAGCGCCGACTGCGCGTGCACGGCCCCCGCCAGCGCGCCCAGCGCCAGCGCCGCGAGCGCCTGCGCGCCAAGCGCGCTGGCGCGCCTCACTCGCCGAGCAGGCGCTTCAACTCGCCGCTCTTGATCAGGGCCTCGAGATCGTTCGCGCCGCCGACGAGGTTGCCCTTGACGAACACCATCGGGAAGGTCGGCCAGCCGGCCCACATCTTCAGCGCATTGCGCCGCCGCCACCCGCGCAGGTAGCTGCCGTAGCGGAGGTAGTGGAACGGGATCTGCGCGTCGCCGAGCAGCCGGCGCGCGCGCCGGCCGAACGGGTTGCCCGCCATCCCGACCACGAGGACCGGGTTCGACAGCGTCGCCGCGTGCACGTTGTGGACGATGTCGGCGTGCAGGTTCGCGACGGTGTCGCGGATCGCCGGGTGCAGTCGGGCCTCGTCGAGCGTCTGGCGCGGCATGTCGGCCTCCTCGTGGAAAGCCGACAGCCTATCCGATCATCGCCCTCAGAGGCTGAGAGGCACTCGCCCGTTCGCAACTCCGGTAAGCCTCTGAGTCGAGTCGCCTTCGCTGCGCAATTTCATAGGCGCTTCGCTGCGGCGCCTCAGGCCGCGAGCGCGCCGCGCTGGAAGTCGGCGACCGCCTGGTGCAGCTCGGCAGTCGTGTTCATCACGAACGGCCCGTACTGCGCGATCGGCTCGTTCAGCGGCGCACCGGCCACCAGCAGCACGCGCGCCTCGGTCTCGGCGACGAAGCGCACGCCATCGGCCTGCGCGTCGTTCGCGAGGATCGCCATCCGGTCGCTCTCGACGCGCGCGTTCGCGCCGGCGCCGATCGTCACCGTGCCGCCGCCGTAGACGTACGCGAACGCGTTGTGGCCGGCCGGCAGCGCGGCGTCGAACGAGGCGCCGGCCGGCAGCGCGATGTCGAGCACCAGCGGCTCGGTCGTCGGGCGCTGCACTGCGCCGGCGGTGTCGCGCCAGCGGCCGGCGATCACGCGCACCGCGACGCCGTTGTCGAGCCCGACGACCGGCACCGCGGCCGGCGGCACGTCGCGGTACGCCGGCGCCGTCATCTTGTCCTTCGCGGCGAGGTTGACCCAGAGCTGGAAGCCGCTCATCCGGCCCTCCTGCTGCTCCGGCATCTCGGAGTGGATGATGCCGCGGCCCGCGGTCATCCACTGCACGCTGCCGGGCTCGAGCAGGCCGACGTTGCCGACGCTGTCCTGGTGCCGCATCCGGCCCTCGAGCATGATCGTCACGGTCTCGAAGCCGCGGTGCGGGTGGCTCGGGAAGCCGCCGATGTAGTCGCTCGCGGCGTCGCTGCCGAACGCGTCGAGCATCAGGAACGGGTCGAGGCGCTTCTGCAGCGGCTGGGTCAGCACGCGCGTCAGCTTGACGCCGTCGCCGTCGGAGGTGGGTTGGCCGCGCACGACCCGCTCGACGCCGCGCGAGCGGCGGACGGTGGCAGCGGCGGAAGACGAAGTGGGCGCTGTGGTGGTGGTGATGTTCATGCTGCCAATGTAGTGCCGCGCCGCGCCGATGGAAGGGCCGGCCACTGCACGCTGCCTTCAAAGCCCTCGAACGCGGTCGACGCGAGCGAACCCCGCGCGGCGCCGCGGCGAGCGCGGTGTAATAGCCGTCCCGCCACTCGAGACAATCCATCATGAAGCTCTACTACAGCCCCGGCGCGTGTTCGCTGTCCCCGCACATCGTGCTGCTCGAGGCCGGCGTCGACGTCGACCTCGTCAAGACCGACCTGAAGACGCACCAGCTGACCGACGGCACCGACTACTACAGCATCCACTCCAAGGGCTATGTGCCGCTGCTCGAGCTCGACAGCGGCGAGCGGCTCGGCGAAGGGCCGGCGATCATCCAGTACATCGCCGACCAGCACCCGGAGAAGAAGCTCGCGCCGGCCGCCGGCACGATGGCGCGCTACCGCTTGCAGGAGTGGCTCAACTTCATCACCAGCGAGCTGCACAAGGGCATCGGCGGCCTGTTCAACCCGGCCATGCCCGACGACGGCAAGGCGGTGATCAAGGCGCGCGCGGCCGACAAGCTGAAGTGGGTCGACGCGCAGCTCGAAGGCAAGCAGTACCTGATGGGCGATGCGTTCAGCGTCGCCGACGCGTACCTGTTCACGATCGCCAACTGGACCACGAACGTCGGCATCGACATCTCGGGCATGAAGAGCCTGATGGCGTACCAGGCCCGCGTCGCCGCGCGCCCGGCGGTGCAGGCAGCGCTCAAGGCCGAGGGCCTTGTCAAGTGACCGCCGAGGGCCTTGTCAAGTGACCGCCGAAGGCCCGCTGAAGTGAACCCGGCGGCGCGACTCGCGGGGGCGATGCTCGCCGGCGCGGCGTTCGCCGCCGGCGCGGCGCCCGAGCCGCCGCCGCTGCCGGGGCGGCACACGGCGCAGCTGTGCGTCGCCACCTCGGCCGCGCCGCCGAGTTGCGGGCCGGCGCAGGCCGACCTGCGCGCCGACGGCTCGCTGCGCGTGCGCGTCGACGACGTGGTCTACAACCTGCAGCTGCGCGCCAAGGCGGTCGAGATCGTCGTGATGCACAACGTGGTGCAGATCGACGAGTTCGTCGTGCCCTACGAATGGGTCGGCCGCACGCTGCGCTTTCAAGACGACGAGCGCCACTCGCGCTACGAGATCCGCTTCGCCGATCAGCGGCGCTGAGCCGCCGCCGGCTACACGCTCACCAGCGTTCCAGGTACGGGCGCAGGTCGAGCTCGAAGGTCCAGGCGTCGCGCGGCTGCGTGTGCAGGTGCCAGTAGTTCTCGGCGATGTGCTCGGGGTCGAGGATGCCGTCCTGCGCCTTCAGCGCGTAGCGATCCGGGAAGTTGTCGCGGATGAACGCGGTGTCGATCGCGCCGTCGACGACGACGTGCGCCACGTGCACGCCCTGCGGCCCGAGCTCGCGCGCCATGCTCTGCGCGAGCGCGCGCAGCGCGTGCTTCGCGCCGGCGAACGCGGCGAAGTTCGCGCTGCCGCGCAGCGCCGCGGTCGCGCCGGTGAAGATGATCGTGCCGCGGCCGCGCGCGACCATCCGCTTGGCGACCTCGCGGCCGTTCAGAAAGCCGCCGAAGCAGGCCATCTCCCAGATCTTGAAGTACTTGCGCGCGCTCTCCTCGAGCACCGGGCAGGGCACGTTCGCGCCGATGTTGAACACCAGCACCTCGATCGACCCGGCCTCGCGCTCGATGCGATCGACGAGCGCGATCACTTCGTCCTCCTTGCGCGCGTCCGAGCCGTAGCCGCGCGCCTGGCCGCCGGCGGCGCGGATCGCCGCCAGCAGCGGCTCGAGCTTGTCGGCCTCGCGCCGCGTCACGCACGCGGTGTAGCCGCCGGCCGCGAAGCGCCTCGCGATCGCGCCGCCGGTGGCGTCGCCGGCGCCGATCACCAGCGCGACCTTCGCTTCGTTCGGGTTCGTCGCCATCGGCAGCCGTCCTTTCGTGGCATACGATGATTCGCTGCGCGGCAACGGTAAGCGAGGGGCGGGCGATGAGCAAGCAGGTGGAGTTCTTCTTCGATGTCGGCAGCCCCACCACCTACCTCGCGTGGACGCAACTGCCCGCGCTGTGCGAGGCCGAAGGCGCGGCGCTCGTCTACCGGCCGATGCTGCTCGGTGCGGTGTTCCAGGCCACCGGCAACGCGTCGCCGGTGAGCGTGCCCGCGAAGGGCCGCTTCATGCAGGACGACCTGCCGCGCTTCGCCCGGCGCTACGGCGTACCGTTCCGGATGAACCCGCACTTCCCGATCAACACGCTGACGCTGATGCGCGGCGCCGCCGGCGTGCAGCTGCGCGCGCCCGAGCGCCTCGACGACTACCTGCACGGCGTGTTCCACGCGATGTGGGTCGAGCCGAAGAACCTGAACGATCCGGTGATCGCCTCGCAGGCGCTGATGGCCGCCGGCTTCGACCCTGCCGAAGTGCTCGGCTGGGCCGTCGACGCCGCGGTCAAGACCGCCCTGCGCGCCAATACCGACGAGGCCGTCGCGCGCGGCGCGTTCGGCGCACCGACGATGTTCGTTGGCCTGCAGATGTTCTTCGGCCAGGACCGGCTCGACTTCGTGCGCGAGGCGTTGCGCTAGCCGCTACGTCGGTCGCCGGCGCTCAGGCCAGATGGGCCGCGGCCAGCAGCGCCTTCGTGTACGCGTCGCGCGGTGC
>DATMIN010000340.1:0-2904 GCA_035554275.1 Burkholderiaceae bacterium | reverse complement strand
ACGTGCTCGCCGATCCACGGCAGCAGATCGACCGGCAGCAGGTCCATCGCATTGAGCAGGAAGATCCAGACGAACACCGTCAGCGCGAGCGGCGCGACCAGCTTGCGGCTGTTGGCGTTGTGGACGATGCCCTTGGCCTGGGTGTCGACCATCTCGACCAGGATCTCGACGGCGGCCTGGAAGCGCCCGGGCACGCCCGAGGTCGCCCTGCGCGCCGCCAGCCACAGCAGCCAGCAGCCGAGGGCGCCGATCACGATCGTGAAGAACGTCGAGTCGAGGTTGACGACCGAGAAGTCGGCGACCCCATGCATGTGCTTGTTCTGCAGGTGCTGCAGGTGGTGGATGATGTACTCACCCGCGCTGGGGGCGGCGTGCGACGCGCCTTCCGCCGCTGCTGCTTCTGCTGCCATCTCGTGTTACGCCTTCTTGTACGAACGCCGGCCGCGCCACAGCAGCGCGACCCAGTTGACCTTGATGCACACCACCATCGTGACCAGCAGCACCGGCCAGCTGAGATGCGGCACCACCCTCGCCGCGATCGCCAACAGCGCGATCGCCACCCCGATCTTCAACATCTCCCAGAACATGAACCCGGCGGCCGCGGCCATCGGATTGCGTGTTCCGCGCGTCATCCCGCGTGCCAGCAGCGCGCTCGGCAGGACCACCGCAACGGCGCCGTACAGCGCCGACCAGGCCGCCGCGTCGCCCGGCATGAAGCACCACGCCACGGCGGTGCACGCGAGCCCGGCCATCGCCTGAGCCCCGACCACACGCCACGGCGAGACCGGCGGGTTGTCCGCCCTCCACGCCTGAACCTCTTCCCTCGACCAGCGCTTGACGGCTGGCGCCTCGCCGTCGTTCCGGTAGCCGTTCCGGTCTGTGCCGGGTTCGCGGGCGGCCTGATCGGCACCGCCACGTCTGATCGTTTCCATCATGGCTGCGGTACCGAACGCTGACAGCAAAGCCTTGGAATTATATGGGGAAACCCGGAGCCTTCCAGACACCCCGGCACCATGCACGGGCTTGCCGCGACAATGCCACCGATGCGCCGACTGCTTCGTGCCGCCCTGCTGATCGCGTTGCCGTGGCAGGTCGCGGTGGCGGCTGCGCAAGACGCGAACGCGCCGTCGCATCACCGGCCCGACGGGTTCCAGAACAACTACCTCGAGTTCACGCCGAAGGGCCTGGGCGCGCTGCTGCAGTGGAAGGTCGACGCCGCGCGCGCCGGGCTGCCGAAGCCGCCGCAATCGGCGACGCCCACGGTGACGCCCGAGCGCGACTTCATCCGCGCCAATGCGCGCGCCGGCGCCGCGATGCAGCCGAGCGTCACGTGGATCGGTCATGCCAGCGCGCTGCTGCAGCTCGGCGGGCTGAACCTGCTGACCGACCCGATCTTCTCGGAGCGCGCCTCGCCACTCGCGTTCGCGGGCCCGCAGCGCCACGTCGCGCCGGGCCTGGCGCTGGCCGAGCTGCCGCACATCGACGTGGTACTGATCTCGCACAACCACTACGACCACCTCGACGACGCGAGCGTGCGTGCGCTGGCCGCGCAGCCCGGCGGCCAGCCGCTGTTCGTGGTGCCGCTCGGCCTGAAGGCGTGGTTCGCGGCGCGCGACATCGAGCATGTCGTCGAGCTCGACTGGTGGCAGTCGCACCTGCTACCCGGCGCGGCCGGGCCGGTCGAGGTGGTGATGACGCCGGTGCAGCACTGGTCGGGCCGCAGCCTGACCGACCGGCTGAAGACGCTGTGGGGCGGCTATGCGGTGTTCGCGCCCGAGCTGCACCTGTTCTTCGGCGGCGACACCGCGTATTCGCAAGACTTCGCCGACATCGCCCGGCGCTTCGCCGCGCGCCAGACGCCGGCGCTGGGCGGCGGCTTCGACCTCGCGCTGCTGCCGATCGGCGCCTACGAGCCGCGCTGGTTCATGCGCTCGCAGCACGTCGACCCCGACGAGGCGGTGCAGATCCACCTCGACCTGCACGCCAAGCGCTCGCTCGGCATCCACTGGGGCACGTTCGAGCTGACCGACGAGTCGCTCGATCGGCCGCCGATCGATCTCGCGGCCGCGCGCGCGGCGCACCAAGTGCCCGACGCCGACTTCTTCGTGCTCGCGATCGGGCAGACGCGCCGGCTGCCGCGCCGCGAGGCGCGCTGATCAGAGCGCGAAGTTCGCCGGCAGCCCCGGCACCTCGACCTCGACCGCGAGCACGCAGCCGGCATAGGGCTGCTCGATCAGCTCGGTGCCCGGCCGGTTCTCGCGCGCGCTGGTGATGTACAGCGTCTTCAGATCGGCGCCGCCGAAGCACGGCATCGTCGGGCAGCGCACCGGCAGCGCGATCTCGCCGACGAGCTCGCCGTCGGGCGAGAGCCGCACGAGGCGCTGGCCCTCGAACATCGCGGCCCAGTAGCAGCCCTCGGCGTCCATCGCGGCGCCGTCGGGGCGGCCGCCGTAATCGGCGAGCGGCGCGCCGGGCACCTTCGGCGCGAAGCTCGCGAACACACGGCGCCGGCTCAGCGTGCCGCCGGCCGGGTCGAAATCGGCGGCGTAGATGGTGTGCGCCTGGGTGTCGCTCCAGTGGATCGTGCGGCCGTTCGGGCTCCACGCCAGGCCGTTCGTGACCGTCAACGCGTCGACCTGCTTTTCGAGCCCGCCGTGCGCGAAGCGGTACAGCGCGGCGCGCGGCGGATCGCGCGGCTCGTAGATCGTGCCGACCCAAAAGCGCCCCTTCGCATCGCACTTGCCGTCGTTGAAGCGCTCGAGCGCCGGGTCGTACGGCACCTCGGCCGCACGCGCGCGCTCGCCGGTCGCGGGGTCGAAGTGCCACAGGCCATCGCGCATCGCCAGCAGCAGCTGGCCGTTCAGAATCGGCGCGAGGCTGGCGACGTCGGTGTCGAACTGCCAG
>DATMIN010000339.1:0-4142 GCA_035554275.1 Burkholderiaceae bacterium | reverse complement strand
CACAAACGCCGCTGAACGCGGCGTTTGTTTTTGGATCGATCAGCGGCCGAGCGGTATCCCGCTCGGGTGGATCCACCCGGCCCACCAGCTCAGCAGCACGAATGCGAACAACAGCACCGACAGCGCGACGCGCAGCGCCAGCGCCCGCATCATGCTGCCGCTCTTGGCCTTGCCGCCGCGGCCGTCGCGCAGCATGAACACGCCGGCCATCAACAGGGCGCCGAGGATGCCGACGAACGCCACCGCGATCAGGACCTTCATGCGGGTCGATTATCCGCCGCGTCGCGCGCCATGGCATTGAGCGCGCGCGGCCGCGCGGTCGTGGTGCTGGTGGCCACGCTCGTGGGCGTGATCGTCAGCGCGAACCTCGGCGCGTGGCAGCTGCGGCGCGCGGCGCAGAAGATCGCGCTGCAGGAGGCGCTCGAGTCGCGTGCGGCGCTGCCGGCGCTGGCGGCGGCCGATCTGGCGCGCAGCGCGGCGCAGGCCGAGCCGCAGCACTTTCGCGGCGCGCACCTGCGCGGCCGCTGGGTCGCCGAGCGCAGCGTGTTCCTCGAGAACCGGCAGATGGGCGGGCGCGTCGGCTTCTACGTCGTCACGCCGCTGCAGCTCGACGGCTCGGCCCAGGCCGTGCTCGTGCAGCGCGGCTGGGTGCCGCGCGACGGGCGCGACCGCACGCGGCTGCCGGCCGTGCCGACGCCCGCCGGCGCGATCGAGCTCGACGGGCGCATCGCCCCGCCGCCGGCGCGGCTGTACGAGTTCGCGCCGTCGGCGAGCGGGGTGATCCGGCAGAATCTCGACCTCGGCGAATTCGCCGCCGAGACCGGCCTCGCGCTGCTGCCGCTTTCGGTGCAGCAGGGTGCGGCGTCCGGGCCCGCGGATGACGGCCTGCTGCGCGAGTGGCCGCGACCGGCGGTCGATGTTCAAAAGCACTATGGCTATGCGTTCCAGTGGTTCGCGCTGTGCGCACTGATGGCGGGCTTGTATGTCTGGTTCCAACTCGTTCGCCCCCGGCGCCGACGCGATGCGCGAGCCTGATTCGCCGCTGAGCTTCACCGTCCACTCGATGCCGCCGCCGGTGCTCGACGACGACGCCGCGCGCCGCACCCGCAACGGCCGCCTGAAGATGCTGCTGGTGCTGGCGATCTGTGCCGCGCCGGTCATCGCGTCGTACCTCAGCTACTTCGTGATCCGCCCGCAGGGCCGCACCAACTACAGCGAGCTGATCGAGCCGCAGCGGCCGATGCCGGCCGACCTCGGCCTCACCGATCTGCGCGGCGCGCCGGTGCCGACCGCATCGTTGAAGGGCCAGTGGCTGCTTGTCGTCGTCTCGGCGGCGGCGTGCGACGCGGTGTGCGAGAAGCACCTGTGGGTGCAGCGCCAGCTGCGCGAGGTGCTCGGCCCCGACAAGGACCGCGTCGACAAGGTCTGGCTGATCACCGATGCCGGCACGCCGGCGCCGAAGGTGCTGCAGGGCGTGACCGCGAACACCGAAGCGACCGTGCTGCGCGCCAGCGCGCCGGCGCTTGCCGCGTGGCTGCAGCCGGCGACCGGGCGCGCGCTCGAAGATCACCTGTACATCGTCGACCCGCTCGGCCACTGGATGATGCGCGTGCCGCCCGAGGCCGACCCGGCCCGGCTGAAGCGCGACGTCGAAAAGCTGCTGCGCGGGTCGGCCGGCTGGGACCGGCCGGGCCGCTGACGCCGATGCTCACGCCCGCGCCCTACGACCTGGCCCCCACGCTCGCGCTGCTCGCGATCGGCGCGCTGTTCGCGCTGGCGCCGTTCGCGTGGGCGCTGCGCCGCGCGCGCGGGCAGGGGCCGGCGGCGCGGCGCCACGCGCTGACGCTGCTGACGCTGTTCCTCACCTTCGACCTGGTGCTGTTCGGCGCGTTCACGCGCCTGACCGATTCGGGCCTGGGCTGCCCCGACTGGCCGGGCTGCTACGCGAGCGCGAGCCCGCTCGGTGCGCACGCCGAGATCCACGCTGCGCAGTCGGCGCTGCCCGAAGGGCCGGTGACGCACCGCAAGGCCTGGATCGAGATGACCCACCGCTATCTCGCGAGCGGCGTCGGCGCGCTGATCGTCGTGCTCGCGGCGCTGAACTGGGGCGCCGCGCGTCGCGGCGAGGCCGGCGCCGCGCCGTGGTGGGCCGCGGCGACGCTCGCGTGGGTGTGCCTGCAGGGCGCGTTCGGCGCGCTGACGGTGACGATGAAGCTGTACCCGGCGATCGTCACCGCGCACCTGCTCGGCGGCCTCGTGCTGCTCGCGCTGCTCGCCGCGCGGCACGCGCGCCGCGAGGGCTCGGCACCTCTTTCACTGCCACCGAGGTTGTACGCCGGCGTGCTCGCGCTCGCGCTGGCGAGCGTGGTGCAGATCGCGCTCGGCGGCTGGGTCAGCACCAACTACGCGGTGCTCGCGTGCCGCGAGTTCCCGATGTGCCAAGGCGCGTGGTGGCCGCCGATGGATTTCGCGAGCGGCTTCGCGCTGCGGCGCGATCTCGGCACGGGCGCCGACGGTGGCGCGCTGCCGTTCGCGGCGCTGACCGCGATCCACATGGCGCATCGCTTCGGCGCCTACGTGGTGCTGGCGGGGATGGCGCTGTTCGCCTGGGCGCTGCGCGCGGGCGGCGACGCGGCGCGCCGCCGCTTCGCGGGCGGCGTCGCGGCGATCGCGCTCTGGCAGCTCGCCAGCGGTCTGAGCAACGTCGTGCTCGGCTGGCCGTTGCTCGGCGCGCTCGCGCACACCGCAGGTGCCGCGGCGTGGGTGCTGCTGCTGACGACGCTGCTGGTGCGCGCGCGCCGGGCGAGGCCGGCACGCGCCTCGCAGGGTCTGGCGAGCCGGGCGCTGCGGGCGGCTCCGTAAAATGCCGGCCACGCCCCGACCATGACCGACACCGTCGCCACCCCTTCCGCCGCCCCGGCGATCGACGCCGCCACCTCGCTGCCGTCGCGCGTGCGCCAGTACTACGCGCTGACCAAGCCGCGCGTGGTGCAGCTGATCGTGTTCTGCGCCGCGATCGGCATGCTGATGGCCGAGCCGGGCCGGCCGAACCTGATGCTGGCGCTGACCGCGAGCGCCGGCATCTGGCTGGTGGCGGCCGCGGCCGCGGCGTTCAACTGCCTGGTCGAGCAGCGCATCGATTCGCGCATGGCGCGCACCGCGTGGCGGCCCACCGCGCGCGGCCAGCTGACGACGCGGCAGGCGCTGACGTTCTCGGTGCTGCTGTGCACCGCCGGCAGCGCGCTGCTGTGGTTCTTCGTCAACCCGCTGACGATGGCGCTGACCTTCGCCACCTTCGTCGGCTACGCCGTCGTCTACACGGTGCTGCTGAAGCCAATGACACCGCAGAACATCGTGATCGGCGGCGCCTCGGGCGCGATGCCGCCGGTGCTCGGCTGGGCCGCGATGCGCGGCGAGGTCGGCCCCGAAGCGCTGATCATGTGCCTGATCATCTTCCTCTGGACGCCGCCGCACTTCTGGGCGCTGGCGCTGTACCGCGCCGAGGACTACCGCAAGAGCGGCCTGCCGATGCTGCCGGTCACCCACGGCGCCGAGTTCACGCGGCTGCACGTGCTGCTGTACACGCTGGTGCTGTTCGCCGGCGCGCTGCTGCCGTTCGTGCAGGGCATGAGCGGCTGGCCGTACCTGGCCGCGGCCGTTGTGCTCAACGCGATGTTCGTCGGCTACGCGTGGCGCCTGTGGCGCGAGTATTCCGACGCGCTGGCGCGCAAGACCTTCCGTTTCTCGATCCTGTACCTGTCGCTGCTGTTCGCCGCGTTGCTGGTCGACCACTACCTGAGGCTGCTGCCGTGACCTGTGCCCGCCGATCCGCTTTCTTCGCCGCCGTGCTCGGCGCGTCGCTGCTGCTGTCGGCCTGCGACAAGCCAAGCGCGCCCGCGGCGCCGGCGCTCTCATTCAAGGGCGCCGACATCACCGGCGCCGAATACGCCCGCACGCTGGCGCTGCCCGATGTGAACGGCCAGCCGCGCACGCTCGGCGACTTCAAGGGCAAGGTGACGGTGGTGTTCTTCGGCTACACCCAGTGCCCCGACGTGTGCCCGACGACGATGGCCGAGCTCGCCCAGGCCAAGAAGGCGCTCGGGCCCGACGGCGACAAGCTGCAGGGCGTGTTCGTCACGATC
>DATMIN010000338.1:0-10811 GCA_035554275.1 Burkholderiaceae bacterium | reverse complement strand
GCGTCGCCAGCGTCGTGCGGTGGTCGCTGCGCGCCGCTTCGACGCACGACGACACGACGAAGCGCGTCGCGCACTCGCGCTCCTGGTCGGCGAGCTTGGCGTTCGCCGTCGCGCGCGCGGCGGCGATGCGGTCGTGCTCGGCGTCGGCGTGCGCGGTGCCCGCCAATGTGGCGGCGAGCGCGACGCCGAGGGCGCGGCAGGTGACAAAGCAGCGGCTCATGTCAGCGAAGTATCCACATCGCGACGCGCAAGCGCCAGGAACTCGGCCGATTGCATCTCGCGCAGCCGTGACACGGTGCGCGGGAACTCGTGCGCGAGCGGCCCTTCGGTGTAGAGGCCCTCGGGCGCGACCTCCGCCGAGATGATCAGCTTGACGCGCCGGTCGTACAGCACATCGACGAGCCAGGTGAAGCGCCGCGCCTCCGATGCCATCCGCGGCGACATCGCCGGCACGCCCGAGAGCATCAGCGTGTGGAACTGGGTCGCGAGCTCGAGGTAGTCGTTCTGCGAGCGCGGGCCACCGCACAGCTCCTTGAAGTCGAACCACACCACGCCGCCGGCACGCCGCCGCGCGCGCAGCTCGCGGTGCTCGATGCGCAGCAGCGGCGATTCGTCCTTCGCCTCGGCCAGGCGCTCGAATGCGTGTGTCATCGCCGCCTCGGCCGCGGCATCGAGCGGGGTCTGGTACAGGCCGACCTGCGCCAGCGTGATCTGCCGGTAGTCGTGGCCGTTGTCGACATTGACGATCTCGAGCTGGGCCTTCAGCAGCTCGATCGCCGGCAGGATGCGGTCGCGGTGCAGCCCGTTCGGGTACAGGTCATCGGGCTTGAAGTTCGAGGTGGTGACGATGCTGACGCGGTTCGCGAACAGCGCCTCGAGCAGCCGGTGCAGGATCATCGCGTCGGTCACGTCGGCGACGTGGAACTCGTCGAAGCAGATCAGCCGGTAGCGGCGCGACATGCGCTTGCCGAGTTCGTCGAGCGGGTTCACCGTGCCTTGCAGCTCGGCCAGCTCGCGGTGCACCTCGCGCATGAACTCATGGAAGTGCAAGCGCGTCTTGCGCTGCAGCGGCACGGCGTTGAAGAAGCAGTCCATCAGGAAGCTCTTGCCGCGCCCGACGCCGCCGTACATGTAGACGCCGCGCGGGATCGGCGGGCGCACCACCAGCTTCGTCAACGCGTTGCGGCGGCGCGCCTTGTACGCGGCCCATTCGCGCTCGCACCGCTCGAGCGAATCGATCGCGCGCAGCTGCGCCGGATCGGCGCTGTAGCTGCGTTCGGCGAGGGTCTGTTCGTAGAGGGCGCGAACGCTCACCGAGTCAGCCGCGAAACGGTCAGAAGTTCAGCGTGCGCTTGTCGACCGCGAGCGCGGCTTCCTTGGTGGCCTCGGAGAGCGACGGATGCGCGTGGCAGATGCGCGCGATGTCTTCCGCCGACGCCTTGAACTCCATCGCGACCACGGCCTCGGAGATCAGCTCCGAGACCATCGGCCCGATCATGTGCACGCCGAGAATCTCGTCGGTCTTCGCGTCGGCGATGAACTTGACGAAGCCGGTCGTGTCGCCGAGCGCGCGCGCGCGGCCGTTGGCGAGGAACGGGAAGCTGCCGGTCTTGTAGGCGCGGCCCGCGGTTTTGAGTTGCGCCTCGGTCTGGCCGACCCAGGCGATCTCGGGCGAGGTGTAGATCACCCACGGCACGGTGTTGAAGTCGACGTGCGGGTGCTGGCCGGCGATGCGCTCGGCCACCGCCACGCCCTCTTCCTCGGCCTTGTGCGCAAGCATCGGGCCGCGCACCACGTCGCCGATCGCCCAGACATTCGGCAGGCTGGTCTTGCAGTCGGCGTCGACCGCGACGAAGCCGCGCTCATCGAGCTTCAGGCCCACAGCCTCGGCATTCAGGCCGTTCGTGTTCGGCACGCGGCCGATCGAGACGATCAGCTTCTCGCAGGCGAGCGTCTGCGCCTTGCCAGCCGAATCGGTGTATGCGACGGTCACGCCGTTCTTGTCGGTCTTCACCTCGCCGATCTTCACGCCGAGCTGGAACTTCAGGCCCTGCTTGGTCAGCGCCTTCTGCGCCTCTTTCGCGACCTGCTCGTCGACCGCGCCGAGGAACGCCGGCAGCGCCTCGAGCATCGTCACGTCGGCGCCGAGGCGGCGCCAGACCGAGCCCATCTCGAGGCCGACCACGCCGGCGCCGATCACGCCGAGCGTCTTTGGCACCGCGCCGATGCGCAGCGCGCCGTCGTTCGACAGGATGCTCTGTTCGTCGAACGGCGCTGCGGGCAGCGCGCGCGCGTTCGAGCCGGTCGCGACGATCACGTGCTTGGCCGTCAGCGTCTCGGGCTTGTCGCCGGCGACCGCGATCTCGGAACCCTCGGCACCGGTCTTCACGAACGAGCCGCGGCCGTGGAAGAACGTGACCTTGTTCTTCTTGAACAGGTACAGGATGCCGTCGTTGTTCTGCTTCACGACCGCGTCCTTGCGGCCGAGCATCTTCTTCACGTCGATGCTCAGGTTCGACAGGCCAATGCCGTGGTCGGCGAACGAATGGCCGGCGTGCTCGAAGTGCTCGCTTGACTGCAGCAGCGCCTTGCTGGGGATGCAGCCCACGTTCGTGCAGGTGCCGCCCGGCGCCGGGCCGCCCTTGTCGTTCTTCCAGTCGTCGATGCAGGCGGTGTTGAAGCCGAGCTGCGCGGCGCGGATCGCCGCGATGTAGCCGCCGGGGCCGGCGCCGATCACGACGACGTCGAATGCTTTGCTCACGGTCTCGTCCTCAAATGTCGAACAGCAGCCGCGCCGGGTCTTCCAGCGCTTCCTTCATCGCGACCAGGCCGAGCACGGCCTCGCGGCCGTCGATGATGCGGTGGTCGTAGCTCATCGCGAGGTAGTTCATCGGCCGCACCACGACCTGGCCGTTCTCGACGACGGCGCGGTCCTTGGTCGCGTGCACGCCGAGGATCGCCGACTGCGGCGGGTTGATGATCGGCGTGCTCAGCATCGAGCCGAAGGTGCCGCCGTTGCTGATCGAGAAGGTGCCGCCGGTCAGGTCGTCGAGCGAGAGCTTGCCCTCGCCGGCCTTCTTCGCGAACTCGGCGATCTTCTTCTCGATGTCGGCGAAGCTCATCTGGTCGGCATTGCGCAGGATCGGCACGACCAGGCCGCGCGGGCTGCCCACCGCGATGCCGATGTCGAAGTAGCCGTGGTAGACGATGTCGTTGCCGTCGACCGACGCATTGATGATCGGGTACTTCTTGAGCGCGGCGACCGCGGCCTTCACGAAGAAGCTCATGAAGCCGATCTTGACGCCGTGCTCCTTCTCGAACTTCTCTTGGAAGCGCTTGCGCATCTCCATCAGCGGCGCCATGTTCACTTCGTTGAACGTGGTCAGGATCGCGTTGGTCGACTGCGACTGCACCAGGCGCTCGGCGATGCGCGCGCGCAGCCGGCTCATCGGCACGCGCTGCTCCGGGCGGTCGCCGAGCGAGGGCGCGATCGGTGCGGCCACCGCCGGCAGCGCCGGCTTCGGCGCCGGTGCCGGCGCGGCGAGGACCGGCGCGGTCAGCGCGACCGGCTTCGCGCCGCCCTCGAGCGCGGCGAGCACGTCGCCCTTGGTCACGCGGCCGTCCTTGCCGGTGCCGGGCACCGAGCCCGACGGGATGCGGTTGTCGGCCATCAGCTTCGCGGCGGCGGGCATCGCCGGCGCGGTGGTGGCGGCATCGGGCACGGGCGGCGGGATCACGCCGGGTGTCGCGCCGGGCGCGGGCTCGGCCGGCGGCACCGGCTTCACGTCGAGCGGGCTGATCTCTTCCTTGCCCTCGGTGTCGATCTTCGCGATCACCTCTTCGGCGATGCAGGTCTCGCCATCGTTCTTGACCAACTGCGCGATCACGCCGGCGGCCGGCGCCGGCACTTCGAGCACGACCTTGTCGGTTTCGATCTCGACCAGGATCTCGTCGATCTCGACCCGTTCGCCGGGCCGCTTCTTCCACTGCAGCAGGGTGGCCTCGGCCACCGATTCCGACAGTTGCGGAACCTTCACTTCTACGATCGCCATGTTGTTCGTCTCTTGGGGTTGGAAGCCGCGCCCGCCAAGCGGCCGCCGCGGATCCGGCTTCGCCGGTCCGCCAGCGGCGCCCCCTTGAGGGGGAGCGCCGCTGGCGCTTCGGGGGTGGGTCTATTTCGTCAGCACGAAGCCCTTGAGCTTGCCGTAGGCCTGTTCGAGCAGCGCCTTCTGCTGGTCCTGGTGCAGGTGGGCGTAGCCGACCGCCGGCGACGCCGAGGCCGGACGCCCCGCATAGCCGAGCTTTTGGCCGTCGACCATGTTCTCGTGGATGTAGTGCTGCACGAAGAACCAGGCGCCCTGGTTCTGCGGCTCGTCCTGGCACCACACGACCTCGGTCGCGTTCGGGTAGCGCTTCATCTCGGCCGCGAACGCCTTGTGCGGGAACGGGTAGAGCTGCTCGACGCGCACGATCGCCACATCGCCGTTCTTGCGCTCGGCACGCGCCTTCACGATGTCGTAGTAGACCTTGCCCGAGCAGCAGATCACGCGCTTGACCTTCTCGGCATGCACCTCGGCGCTGACCTCGCCGATCACGGTCTTGAACTCGCCCTTGGTGAAGTCGGCCAGCGGCGAGGTCGCGTCCTTCGCGCGCAGCAGCGACTTCGGCGTCATGATGATCAGCGGCTTGCGGAACATCCGCACCATCTGGCGCCGCAGCACGTGGAAGATCTGGCTCGCCGACGTCGGCTGCACGACCTGCATGTTGTTGTCGGCCGCGAGCTGCATGAAGCGCTCGAGGCGCGCCGACGAGTGCTCCGGCCCCTGGCCCTCGTAGCCGTGCGGCAGCATCAGCGTGATGCCGTTGGCGCGGCCCCACTTGACCTCGCCCGACGCGATGAACTGGTCGATCACGACCTGCGCGCCGTTGACGAAATCGCCGAACTGCGCCTCCCAGATCACCAGCGTGTTCGGCTCGGCCGACGCGTAGCCGTACTCGAAACCGAGCACCGCCTCTTCGGACAGCAGCGAATCGATCACGACGAACGGCGCCTGGCCGTCGGCCACGTGCTCCAGCGGGGTGTAGGTGCCTTCGTCCCAGCGCTCGCGGTTCTGGTCGTGCAGCACCGCGTGGCGGTGGGTGAACGTGCCGCGGCCCGAGTCTTCGCCCGACAGCCGTACCGCATAGCCGCTCGCCACCAGCGACGCGTACGCAAGGTGCTCGCCCATGCCCCAGTCGACGTTGACCTCGCCGCGGCCCATCGCGCCGCGGTCGGCCAGCACCTTCTCGACCAGCGTGTGGACCTTGAAGTTCGGCGGCACGGTGGTGATGCGCTCGGCCAGACGCTTGACCTCCGACAGCGGCAGCGCGGTGTCGGCCGCATCCGTCCACTTCTTGCCGAGGAACGGCGCCCAGTCGACCGCGTACTTGCTCTTGTAGTTCGTCAGCACCGGGTCGTAGGTGCTCTTGCCGGTGTCCATCGCCGCGCGCAGCGCCTTGACCATCGCATCCGGCCCGTCGGCCGGCAACACGCCCTGCACCACCAGCTTCTCGCCGTACAGCTTGCGCGTGCCCGGGTGCTGCGCGATCTTCTTGTACATCAGCGGCTGCGTCAGCGCCGGCGTGTCCTGCTCGTTGTGGCCGAGCTTGCGGAAGCAGACGATGTCGACGACCACATCCTTGTTGAACTCCTGGCGGTAGTCGAGCGCGAGCTGCGTGCAAAGCACGACCGCTTCGGGGTCGTCGCCGTTCACGTGCAGCACCGGCGCCTCGATCATCTTGACGACGTCGGTGCAGTACAGCGTCGAGCGCGAATCGCGCGGGTCGCTGGTGGTGAAGCCGATCTGGTTGTTGATCACGACGTGGACGGTGCCGCCGGTGTAGTAGCCGCGCGTCTGCGCCAGCGCCAGCGTCTCCATCACGACGCCCTGCCCCGCGAACGCGGCGTCGCCGTGGACCAGGATCGGCAGCACCGAGTCGCCTTCCTTGTCGCCGCGGCGATCCAGGCGCGCCTTGACCGAGCCCTCGACGACCGGATTGACGATCTCGAGGTGCGACGGGTTGAACGCCAGACTCAGGTGGACCGGGCCGCCGGCGGTCGTGATGTCGCTCGAGAAGCCCTGGTGGTACTTGACGTCGCCCGAGGGCAGCGCTTCGGGCGCGGTGTGGTCGAACTCGGCGAACAGGTCTTTCGGCATCTTGCCGAGCGTGTTCACCAGCACGTTGAGGCGGCCGCGGTGGGCCATGCCGATCACGATCTCCTGCACGCCGCGAGCGCCGGCGCGTTGCACCAGCTCGTCCATCGACACGATGAAGCTCTCGCCGCCTTCGAGCGAGAAGCGCTTCTGGCCGACGTACTTGGTGTGCAGGTAGCGTTCGAGGCCCTCGGCGGCGGTGAGGCGGTCGAGAATGTGCTTCTTCTGCTCGGCGTTGTAGCTCGGCTTGCTGCGGATCGATTCGAGCCGCTCCTGCCACCAGCGCTTCTCGGTCGGCTCGGTGACGTGCATGTACTCGGCGCCGATCGAGCCGCAGTACGTCTCACGCAGCGCCTGCACGATCTCGCGCAGCGTCATGTGCTCGGCGGTCGAGAAGAAGGTGTTGGTCGCGCTGAACGCGATGTCCATGTCGGCCTCGGAGAGGTCGTAGAACGCCGGCTCGAGTTCGGGGATCTTCGGGCGTTCCTGGCGCTTCAGCGGGTCGAGGTCGGCCCAGCGCGAGCCGAGGAACCGGTACGCGGCGATCAGCGACTGCACGTGCACCTGCTTGCGCGCGATCGCCAGATCGGTGGTCGAGGCCTTGCTGCCGAACGTGCCCGCCTTGGCACGCTGCGCGAACGATTCGACGACCGGCGCGTGGGCCACGTCGCGGGCATTGGAGCCATCGACCGCCGGCACGTGCTGCAGCGCGTCGAAGTACTTGCGCCAGTTCTCCGGCACGGAGCCGGGATTGTCGAGATACGCCTCGTACATCTCTTCGACATACGGCGCATTGCCGCCGAACAGGTACGAGTTCGACCTGGATTCCTGCATCATCTCGCTCACCTTTCGCACCGGTTTGCGGCGCTGTAGTGGGTTGAATAAACCTTCCGCGACGCGGCTAGACCACGGGGCGGAGTAGCGACCCGCCTCGACCAGCATGCTCGAGGAGACGGGAAGGAACTCTGAAGTTCACGGGCCGCACTCTACCACCGGCATCGCTTCGCGGCGGCCGGGGCGGCGCTTACACGCGAGCGTGACGTGGCGACCTCACGCCGGCGCGAGACGCGTGCGCGCGGCGCGGTACTCGCTCGCGAGCCGGCCCACCAGCTCGGCCGCCGGCACCACACGTTTGACCGCGCCGATGCCCTGGCCGCAGCCCCAGATGTCCTTCCACGCCTTGGTCGCGGCGCCGCCGAAGTTCATCGTGCGGGGGTCGCTCTCGGGCAGGTGATCCGGGTCCATGCCGGCGGCGCGGATCGAGCCCTTCAGGTAGTTGCCGTGCACGCCGGTGAACAGGTTGCTGTAGACGATGTCGTCGCTCGAACTCTCGACGATCATCTGCTTGTAGCCCTCGGCGGCGCGCGCCTCGTCGGTGGCGATGAAGGCCGAGCCGATGTACGCGAAGTCGGCGCCCATCGCCTGCGCCGCGAGTACCGCGCCGCCGCTGGCGATCGAGCCGCTCAGCGCGATGGGGCCGTCGAACCACTCGCGGATCTCCTGGATCAGCGCGAACGGGCTCTTCACTCCTGCATGACCGCCGGCGCCGGCCGCCACCGCGATCAGCCCGTCGGCGCCCTTCTCGATCGCCTTCTTCGCGAAGAAGTTGTTGATGATGTCGTGCAGCACGACGCCGCCCCAGGCGTGCACGGCGTCGTTGACATCGGTGCGCGCGCCAAGCGACGTGATCACGATCGGCACCCTGTACTTCGCGCAGACCTGCATGTCGTGGTCGAGCCGGTCGTTGCTCTTGTGCACGATCTGGTTGATCGCGAACGGCGCGGCCGGCCGGTCGGGATGCGCCCTGTCGTACGCGGCGAGCGTCTCGGTGATCTCGGCCAGCCATTCGTCGAGCTGTTCGGCCGGGCGCGCGTTGAGCGCCGGCATCGCGCCGACCACGCCCGCCGTGCATTGCGCGATCACGAGCTTGGGGTTGCTGACGATGAACAGCGGCGCACCGATGATCGGCAGCGGCAGTCGGGCGAGGGCTCCGGGCAGGGGCATGCGAAGGCTTTCGTGAGGGTGGCTGGGAACGGTCAGAACGCGTCGACGGGCAGTGCCATCACGCTCGCGCCGCCGTCGACGATCGAGTCGCGCAGGCCCGGCACCTTGGTCAGCAGATGCTCGGCATAGAACTGCGCGGTCGCGATCTTGGCGCGCAGGAACGCCGCGTCGCCGTCGCCCGCCGCGAGGCGGTCTTCGGCGGCGAGCAGTGCACGCGCCATCTGCCAGCCGGCAACGACATTGCCGGCCAGCATCAGGTACGGCACCGAGCCGGCGAACACATCGTTCGGGCTCGCCTTGGTGTTGCCGGCGACGAACTCGACGACCTGCGCAAACGCCGCGCGCGCCGCGCCCAGGCGCTGGCGCATCGCGCGCGCGGCGGCGCTGTCGCGCTTGCCGAGTTCGGCTTCGGTCGCGGCGATCTGAAGCCCGATCGCCTTCGGGGTGCGGCCGCCATCGCGCGCGGTCTTGCGGCCGACCAGGTCGTTGGCCTGGATCGCCGTCGTGCCTTCGTAGATCGGCAAGATGCGCGAGTCGCGCAGGTACTGCGCCGCGCCGGTCTCTTCGATGAAGCCCATGCCGCCGTGCACCTGCACGCCCAGGCTCGCGACCTCGACGCTCATCTCGGTGCTGTAGCCCTTCACCAGCGGCACCATGTATTCGTAGAACGCCTGGTTCTGCTTGCGCACGTCGGCGTCGGGGTGGTGGTGCGCGGCGTCGAACGCCGCCGCCGCGGTGATCGCCATCGCGCGGCAACCTTCGGTGTAGGCGCGCATCGTCATCAGCATGCGGCGCACGTCGGGGTGATGGATGATCGGGCCGCTGCCCGGCAGCGAGCCGTCGACCGGGCGCGACTGCACGCGATCCTTGGCGAACGCCGTCGCCTTCTGGTACGCGCGCTCGGCCACCGCGATGCCCTGCATGCCGACCGCATAGCGCGCGGCGTTCATCATGATGAACATGTACTCGAGGCCGCGGTTCTCGTCGCCGATAAGTTCACCGACCGCGCCGCCGTGATCGCCGAATTGGAGCACCGCCGTGGGCGACGCCTTGATGCCGAGCTTGTGCTCGATGCTGACGCAGTGCGCGTCGTTGCGCGCGCCCAGCGAGCCATCGGCGTTGACGAGGAACTTCGGCACGATGAACAGGCTGATGCCCTTCACGCCTTCGGGTGCGCCGCTGACGCGCGCGAGCACGAGGTGCACGATGTTGCCCGCCATGTCGTGCTCGCCGTAGGTGATGAAGATCTTCGTGCCGAACAGCTTGAACGAGCCGTCGGGCTGCGGCTCGGCGCGCGTGCGCACCAGCGCGAGATCGCTGCCGGCCTGCGGCTCGGTCAGGTTCATCGTGCCGGTCCACTCGCCGGAGATCATCTTCGGCAGGTAAAGCTGCTGCTGCGCGGGCGAGCCGGCGGTCAGCAGCGCCTCGATCGCGCCGTCGGTCAGCAGCGGGCACAGCGCGAAGCTCAGGTTCGCGCTGTTGAGCATCTCGATGCACGCGGCGCCGATCGTCTTCGGCAGGTTCTGGCCGCCGAACTCGCTCGGGTGCTGCAGGCCCTGCCAGCCGCCTTCGCCGAACTGGCGAAAGGCCTGCTTGAAGCCGGGCGTGGTCGTGACGACACCGTCACGCCAGCTGGACGGGTTCTTGTCGCCCTCGACGTTCAGCGGCGCGACCACGCCCTCATTGAACTTCGCGCATTCCGCGAGCACGGCCTGCGCGGTCTCCAGCCCCGCATCCTCGAAGCCGGGCAGCTTCGCGACTTCTTCGAGGCCGGCGAGTTCTTTCATGCAGAACAGCATGTCGCTGACGGGGGCTCGGTAGGTCATGGCTTGTCTCCAAAAAAGTGAAGGCGCGTCAACTTGCGTTGCGCGCCTTCGGTTCGTCGCGTCAGCGGGTGCTGGTCAGCCCAGCGCCTTCACCAGCTCGGGCACGGCGGTGAACAGGTCGGCCTCGAGGCCGTAGTCGGCCACCGAGAAGATCGGCGCCTCCGGGTCCTTGTTGATCGCGACGATGACCTTGCTGTCCTTCATGCCCGCGAGGTGCTGGATCGCGCCGCTGATGCCCGCCGCGATGTAGAGCTGCGGCGCGACGATCTTGCCGGTCTGGCCGACCTGCCAATCGTTCGGCGCATAGCCCGCATCGACGGCGGCGCGGCTCGCGCCGAGTGCGGCGCCGAGCTTGTCGGCCAGCGGCGTCAGCACCTCGTTGAATTTGTCGCTGCTGCCCATCGCGCGGCCGCCCGAGACGATGATCTTTGCGGCGGTGAGCTCGGGGCGATCGTTCTTCGCGATCTCGCTGCCGACGAAGCTCGACTTGCCGGAGTCGGCCACCGCGGCGATCGTCTCGACGCTCGCGCTGCCGCCGGTCGCGGCGGCCGGGTCGAAGCCGGTGGTGCGCACCGTGATCACCTTGATCGCGTCGAGGCTCTGCACGGTCGCGATCGCGTTGCCGGCGTAGATCGGGCGCTCGAAGGTATCCGGCGCATCGACCTTGGTGATGTCGGAGATCTGCCCGACATCGAGCTTGGCCGCGACGCGCGGCGCCACGTTCTTGCCGGCCGCCGTGGCGGGGAAGACGATGTGGCTGTAGTCCTTGGCGAGCGCCAGCACCTGC
>DATMIN010000337.1:0-6629 GCA_035554275.1 Burkholderiaceae bacterium | reverse complement strand
ATTTGGCGAGGTTGATCGCGACCGGCACGCTCGCGTCCTTCAGCGTCAGGTGCGCGGGCTGGTTCTCGCCGTGGTTGGTGTTGCTGATGAACACGCTCGACAGCCGGTCGAACGTCAGCACGCCGTCGGGCTTCGGGTACGTGATCTTCGGGCACTCGGCGGCCGGCTTCAGGCGCGCGAAGTCGGGCTCGGTTCGGTGGATCGTCCACGGCGGCGAGCGCACGCCCATCAGCGGCAGCAGCCACTGCTCGATGCCGGTCATGAACGAGCCGACGTACACACCCTTCTTGAACCACTGCTTGAAGTTGCGCGACTGGTCGAGCTCGGCGTGCAGCCAGCTCGACTGGAACGCCGCCGGGTAGGCGTTGAGCACGTCGTGCTGGCGCCCCGCGCCGACCGCGGCGAACGCCGCCTCGGCCGCGAGCATGCCCGTCTTGATCGCGGCGTGGCTGCCCTTGATGCGCGCCGCGTTCAGGTAGCCAGCCTCGCAGCCGACCAGCGCGCCGCCGGGGAACACCGTCTTCGGCAGGCTCAGGATGCCGCCCGCGGTGATCGCGCGCGCGCCGTAGCCGATGCGCTTGGCACCGACGAGGAAGTCGCGGATGCGCGGGTGCGTCTTCCAGCGCTGCATCTCGTCGAACGGGCTCAGCCACGGGTTCGTGTAGTCGAGGCCGACGACGAGGCCGAGCGTGACCTTGTTGTCTTCGAGGTGGTACAGGAACCCGCCGCCGTACGTCATCGGGTCCATCGGCCAGCCGGCGGTGTGGATCACCAGCCCCGGCTGGTGCCGGTTCGGGTCGATCTCCCACAGCTCTTTCACGCCGATCGCGTACGACTGTGGGTCGCGGCCCTCGTCGAGCCTGAACTTTTCGATCAGCTGGCGGCCGAGCTGGCCGCGCGCGCCCTCGGCGAAAATCGTGTACTTCGCGTGCAGCTCCATGCCGAGCTGGAACTCGCCGGTGAGCGTGCCGTCCTTGGCGACACCGAGGTTGCCGGTCGCGATGCCTTTGACGCTGCCATCGTCGTTGTAGAGCACCTCGGTCGCCGCGAAGCCGGGGAAGATCTCGACGCCGAGCGCTTCGGCCTGCTGCGCCATCCAACGCACCACGTTGCCCAGGCTGATGACGTAGTTGCCCTCGTTGTGGAAGCACTCGGGGATCAGCACGCGCGGCGTGTCGAACGCGCCGGTCTCGCTGAGAAACAGCACCTGATCGACGGTGACCGGCTGGTTCAGCGGCGCGCCCTTGGCCTTCCAGTCGGGGATCAGCTCGGTCAGTGCCTTCGGGTCCATCACCGCGCCGCTGAGGATGTGTGCGCCCGGCTCCGAACCCTTCTCGAGCACGACGACCGAAAGCTCCTTGCCCTGTTCGGCCGCGAGCTGCTTCAGGCGGATCGCCGCGGCCAGGCCGCCGGGGCCGCCGCCGACGACCACCACGTCGTACTCCATCGCTTCGCGCGGGCCGTGTTCGGCGAGGATTTCTGCAGGCGTCATGCGGCGTTCCGGTGGCTCGGGATGGCCGATGATTCTACGGTCGTGCGCCTCGTGTGCGACCCTCTTCAACCCTCCCGTTCGGGCCGGCGTGCCGCAGCCTGCGTGCTATCGTTCCCGCGACCCGAAGAACACCAGGCGGAGGGCTTCGCATGAGCTACGAAATCGATCTGTCCGGCCGCGTCGCGCTGGTCACCGGCGCGTCCAGCGGGCTGGGCGAGCAGTTCGCGAAGACGCTCGCGCGCGCCGGTGCCGGCGTGGTGCTCGCGGGCCGCCGTGTCGAGCGGCTGAAGGCGCTGCGCGCCGAGATCCAGGCCGACGGCGGCGACGCGCACGTGGTGACGCTCGACGTGACCGACCGCGACAGCATCAAGGCCGCGGTCGCGCATGCCGAGACCGAGATGGGCACGCTCGACATCCTCGTCAACAACTCCGGCGTCGGCACGACGCAGATGCTGACCGAGGTCACCGAGGACGACTACGACTACGTGTTCGGCACCAACACGCGCGGCGCGTTCTTCGTCGCGCAGGAAGTCGGCAAGCGGATGATCGCGCGCGCCAAGGGCGCGGCGCCGGGCACCTTCACAGGAGGGCGCATCGTCAACATCGCGTCGATGGCCGGGCTGAAGCCGCTGAGCCGTATCGGCGTCTACGCGATGAGCAAGGCCGCGGTCGTGCAGATGACGCGCGCGATGGCGCTCGAGTGGGGGCGCTACGGCATCAACGTCAACGCGATCTGCCCCGGCTACATCGACACCGAGATCAACCACCACCAGTGGAGCACCGAGCAGGGCCGCAAGCTGGTCGAGATGCTGCCGCGCAAGCGCCTGGGCCAGCCGAAGGACCTGGACGCGGTGCTGATGATGCTGTGCGCGAACGAGAGCCACTTCGTCAACGGCGCGGTCATTCAGGCCGACGACGGCTTCGGTATTTGACGTTATGGAGCCCCTCGTCCGACGAGTACGTCGGCCGATCCCCCGAGGGGATGCGGGCCGGCTTGGGAGCGGCCCGGCGCTCGGCCCGCGGCGATGACCCTGCGCGCGCTGTCCCCGCTCGAGGCGCGCGTGCTCGGCGTGCTGATCGAGAAGGCGCACACGGTGCCCGACAGCTACCCGCTGTCGCTGAACGCGCTGGTGCTCGGCTGCAACCAGAAGACCGCGCGCGAGCCGGTGATCAACGCGAGCGACGCGGAAGTGCAGGGTGCCGTCGATGCGCTGAAGGCGCTGCACCTGGTGTTCGAGGTCAGCGGCGCGCGCGTCACGCGCTACGAGCACAACGCGGCGCGCACGCTCGGGCTGCCGTCGCAATCGGTCGCGCTGCTCGCCACCCTGGTGCTGCGCGGGCCGCAGACGGTGTCGGAGCTGCGCGCTGCGTCCGAGCGGCTGCACCGCTTCGCCGACCTGTCGTCGGTCGAGGGCTTCCTCACCGAGCTGGCCGAGCGCGCCGACGACAAGGGCGGCGCGCTCGTCGTCAAGCTGCCGCGCGCACCCGGTGCGCGCGAGCCGCGCTGGGCGCAGCTGCTGACCGGCGCGGTCGACCTCGCGGCGCTGCCGGCGGGCGCCTCGGCCGACGACGACTTCGTCGCTTCTAGCGAGATCGCCGCGCTGAAGGCGCAGCAGGACGCGACCCGCGCCGAACTGACCGAACTGCGCGCGCTCGTCGAGCGGCTTTATGCCGAGCTCGGCGTCGCACGCGGCTGACGAAGGACGCGAACGATGCGATTCGACCTGCCCGACGAGAAGAAGCTGACGCACGAGATGGTCGTGCCGATCCGCTGGGGCGACATGGACGCGATGGGCCACGTCAACAACACGATCTACTTCCGCTACATGGAGATCGTGCGGCTCGACTGGCTGTTCAAGGCCTGCGGCGCGATGCCCGATGCGAACGGCGACGGCTTCGTGATCGTCAACGCGTTCGCCAACTTCCATCTGCAGCTCGCGTTCCCCGGCGACACGCTCGTCAAGCACTACGTCGCGAACGCGGGGCGCAGCAGCTTCGACACCTTCCTGACGATCGAACGCACCGACGAGCCGGGCAGGATCTATTCGTCGGGCGGCGCGAAGACGGTGTGCCTGAACTTCGGCACCGGCCGCTCGGTGCCGCTGCCCGACAAGCTGCGCGCGCTGATCGCCTGAACGCGGATCGGCTCAGCCCGTCAGCACCGTCGCGATGCCCAGCCCCGTCATCACCGCGGCCAGCGCGACGAGGTAGCACACGCCGATCGCCAACGCGCGCAGCGCCGTCGCCCAGCGGCGGCCCCGGTAGACCGACTGCATCGCCCACACCGCGTAGACGCTCGGCACGATCGGTGCGCCGAGCGCGGTGGCCCACGCCGGCAGCGCACCAAGCGCGGTCAGCGCAAGGAACCAGGCGCTGTGCATGTGCAGGCTGAACACGAAGTGCGTGCCGTAGCGCCAGCGGCGCGTGCGGTAGGCGAGCATCAGCAGCGCGGCGAACGCCGGCAGCAGCAGGAACACCGCGTTCGGCGCCATGCCGAAGAAGCGCGCCGTCATCGCGCGCGGGTCGCTGGCCTGCTCTAGTGCCATCACGCCGATCCGTGCTCCGGCCGCCTCGCTCCACGAGCACCGGCCGGTCGGCGCCTCGCAGCGGCGCAGCGCGGCGATCGCCTCGGCGCGCTTGGCGGCGTCGTCGCGCTGGCCGGCGACCGGGCGCTGCGGCAGGTCGCCATCATCGATGACCATCACGCGCTGGTCGCCACTGTCGAACAGGCGCGTGACCGCGAAGAACACGAAGCTCGCGACCAGGTACAGCCGCAACGGCGGCACGTAGCGCGCGCGCCGGCCGGCGATGTGCTCGCGCGTCAGCAACCCCGGGTGGCCGACGATCGCGACGATGCTGCGCCGCCAGCGCCCGAACGACTCGGCCGCGAAGCCACGCCACCCCGGCGCCTGCGACTCGGTGCGCTGCCCGCATTGCGGGCAGTAGCGCGGCGGCGGTTCGAGCTGCAGCGACGCGTCGCAGTTCGGGCAGGTGAGGGCGGGTGCGACGGAGCGGTCCACGTCAGACCGCTCCGCGTCAGAGCAGGGCGTAGGTGGTGGTCGCGTGCGCCGCCAGCACGTCGGCGCCGGTCGTGATGCGGATCTCGCCGAACGCGAGGTTCTTGCCGAGCCGCAGCACCGTCGCGACGACGCGCGCCTCGCCGGCGTCGGCGGCGATCGGGCGCAGGAAGGTCATCTGCAGCTGCACCGTCGTCATCGGGCGGAACGCGCCGAGTTTCGACATCACCGCGAGCACCATCGCGCTGTCGGCCGCGGCCATCAGCGTCTGGCCCGACATCACGTTGCCGGCGTGCACATGCCTGGCGGTGACCGGCAGCGCGAGCACCACCTCGCCGGGGCGCGCCTCGATCAACCGCAGCTCGAGCATCCGCACCCACTCGGCGAACACGTTGCGCAGCGCGGCGTCGAGAAAGGCGCAATCGAAGACGGGGGTGGTGTCCATCGGCGGCCGATTCTACGGAGCCGGCGCGAAGCGCTGCGCCGCTCGTAGTACGCTTCGCCCCTGTCGCTTTGATCCACGGTGGTGTCCATGAAGAAGGTCTTTCCGAGCGCCGCCGCGGCGCTCAAGGGGGTGGTGGCCGACGGCCAGCTGATGGCGGTCGGGGGCTTCGGCCTGTGCGGCATCCCCGAGGCGCTGATCGCGGCGCTGCGCGATTCCGGCGTCAAGAACCTGACGGTGATCTCGAACAACGCCGGCGTCGACGGCTTCGGCCTCGGCCTGCTGCTCGAGACGCGCCAGATCAAGCGGATGATCTCGAGCTACGTCGGCGAGAACAAGGAGTTCGAGCGCCAGTACCTGGCCGGCGAGCTCGAACTCGAGTTCACGCCGCAGGGCACGCTGGCCGAGAAGCTGCGCGCCGGCGGCGCCGGCATCCCGGCGTTCTTCACCAAGACCGGCGTGGGCACGCTCGTCGCCGAGGGCAAGGAACTGCGCGAGTTCGACGGCCAGACCTACGTGATGGAGCGCGCGCTCGTGCCCGAGGTCGCGCTGGTCAAAGCCTGGAAGGCCGACCAGAGCGGCAACCTGATCTTTCGCCGCACCGCGCGCAACTTCAACCCGGCCTGCGCGATGGCCGGCAAGACCACGATCGACGAGGTCGAAGAGATCGTCGAGGTCGGCGCGTTCGACCCGGATGCCGTGCACCTGCCGGGCATCTACGTGCACCGGATCGTGCTGAACGCGCATCCCGAGAAGCGCATCGAGAAAAGAACCATCACCGAAAAGGCCGGCGCGTAGCCGGACTCAATCTTGAAGGGTGCCGCAAGGCACCCGCTGTCCCATTTCTCCGAAGGAGGCCCACCATGGCCTGGACCCACGACCAGATGGCGGCGCGCGCCGCCAAGGAACTGCAGGACGGCTTCTACGTCAACCTCGGCATCGGGTTGCCGACGCTGGTGGCCAACTTCGTCGCGCCCGACATCGAGGTCTGGCTGCAGAGCGAGAACGGCATGCTCGGCATCGGCCCGTTTCCGACCGCTGACCAGGTCGACGCCGACCTGATCAACGCCGGCAAGCAGACCGTCACGACGCTGCCCGGCTCGTCGATCTTCGGCTCGCACGACAGCTTCGCGATGATCCGCGGCGGCAAGATCAACCTGTCGATCCTCGGCGCGATGCAGGTCAGCGCCAAGGGCGATCTGGCGAACTGGATGATCCCCGGCAAGATGGTCAAGGGCATGGGCGGCGCGATGGACCTGGTCGCCGGCGTCGCGCGCGTGCTGGTGTTGATGGAACACGTCGCGAAGAAGAAGGACGGCTCGATCGACCTGAAGATCATTCCCGAGTGCACGCTGCCGTTGACCGGCGTCGGCGTGGTCAATCGCATCATCACCGACCTCGCGGTGCTCGACGTGACGCCGCAAGGGCTGAAGCTCGTCGAGCTCGCCGAGGGCGTGACGCGCGAGGAACTGCAGTCGAAGACCGGCGTGCCGCTGCACTAAGCGGCCGCACTGGCGCCGCGATGCTCTACGACCCGGCGCGCCACGAGCCGCTGAAGGCGGTAGCGTGGGACGAGGCCGCGGCGCGTGCCGCGATCGCGACGATCGTCGCCGATCTGACAGCGCAGTTCGACCCTTCGACGCTCTGGCCGGCGCACCCGCGCGAGCGCGAGCCGGGT
>DATMIN010000336.1:0-6437 GCA_035554275.1 Burkholderiaceae bacterium | reverse complement strand
CCTTGATCACGATCTTCGCCAGCGGCACCTTGCCGTACGGATCGGCGCTGTTGACGATGGCGAGTTCGAAGCGGTCGCCAGCCAGTGCCTTGAACTCGCGCGTCAGATGGAACGGCTTGGCCGTGCCGTCGGCGTTCTTCTGGGCGCTGGGGCGGATCTCGGGGGCGATGCTGATCCAGTCACCGATGATGGCTTGACGGGTCTGTTCGACGGACATCGGGCGGGCTCCTTGAGCGGAAGGTGAGGAAGTGGACGGCAACGCGCCACAGGCGGCCAGCGCCGGCGGCAGCAGCAGGACACAACGATGGCCACCCCGACCGGGATCGCCGTCGCCGCGCGGCAAGCCGCTTCGGGCTTCGCCCTACGCGCCTTGCCGCGACCAAAGACTTACACCACTTCCTGGGACATCAACATTGACCCCTCAAGTATCTGTCACGCGCCGTGCTGAGAGCCCTCGTCCCGGACCCGCCACGTTGCTGCGAGTGCCGCTGTGCATGCTGGGAGTCAGAGCTACTCACTTATGATGGGCTCCTCGCTAAGCGGCTAACTGATTAAGAATGGCCCATCCCGAACAATCCGAGTTTTTCTCTATGGTGCGGTCGTCGTACCCTGCGGCATTTCGACGCGCGCGAGTATTGGAGGTTGGGTCACTTGACATTAACGGCTCGGTTCGTGAGCTGTTTGACCAGTGCGATTACACCGGAGTCGACCTTCAACTGGGCCCAGGCGTAGACCTGGCGTGCCAAGGACAACTTGTAGAATTCCCGACCAACCACTTCGATACGGTCATTTCGGCGGAGTGCCTCGAGCACAACCCGTTTTGGCGCGAGACGGTAGCCAATATGCTTCGAATGACTAAACCCGGGGGTATGGTGTTGATCAGTTGCGCCACGACCGGGCGGCTCGAACATGGAACTACCCGAACCAACCCCGAGGCCTCTCCGTTTACTACTGCGGAGAAGTGGGATTACTACAAGAATTTGACGGGCTCGGACATTGAAATGTCCTTGAACCTTCCAGGGTGGCTCGCTGACTGGCGGAGTTGGACCAATTTCATCACGCGCGACATGTATTTCGCAGGGCTGCGGCACGGTGGTGCATCTAGTCTTAGCGCCGACCTTAAGAGCCAGCTTGATCACCGATATGCGCTAACGCACACGGCGAAGTCGATTCGGCGGGGCTTGAAGATGAAAGTTTTTGGCGATCTATTGTCCCGCCCCCGAAAGTGATAAGAGCCTGACGTATGCCATGCGCATCCTTGGCCTGCGATTCAAGGGCGGGTTGCGAGACTAGTCATACGGATCGAGGCCGATGCCAGTTGTTGCGAGGCAGGAAGGCCGCAGGGTGGCTTCGCGCTGCGCTGAACTGAGGTACGGCCTGGCATAGGCCCACTCGCGCATGCTGTTCCGCGCATCGAAAGTCAGCGGCCTGGCGCGGCCCGGTACTCACACTGCCGGCTATCAGCAGACGCTCCCCGGAATCGCATTGAGGCGCGCAGCTTTGGCTCCGCTTCTCGCAGGCGCGTGCCCGCACTACCAAGCGTGGGCCAGCGCAAGCCCACCGAAGACGACGCTGCCGTAGGTTTCGCTCTGCGTATGCCCGACAACGGGTGTCACGGTCCATCGGGGAGCCATTGCGACCGCTGCCCTCAATTGCGTCGTGCGCACCGTTCCCGGGACATTGAGCACGCTGTCGGCGACCAACTCGCCAGACAGCGTCACCGCCGTGAACCGATAGCTCGCACCGACCTTGCCGCTGCGGCTCAGCGCGGTCTCGTCGCGCGACACGAACGAAGGGGTGCTTTGCAGCGCTCTCGCCAGCGCCGGCGACGACATGCTGGCGGCGCTGCCGTCCTGCACGGTCGTGACTTGATAGTGGTAGCGCATGGCGGCGGCGTAGATGGTGAATGCTTCGGTCGCTTGCAGGCTGCCGTGTGCTCCGATGCCGCCACCCTTGACGCGCTGCGTGGCAGCCACATCGGTACCACCGCCGAGGGCGGTCGGCGTGGTCACGCTCCCGTTCAACTTCGCGTCGCGGTAGCTGCCGTCGATGCCGGCACCGAACCGGTCGCCACGCCAATCCAGCACGCCTGACCAGTCGGTCTGACGAAAGCGGCTGCCGTTGCTGCGGTGGCTCGCCGTGAGCGACGCCTGCCATGCATCACCGACATACCCCATCCCCCCGCTGAGCACGCCTGAGTGGCGCGCAACAGCGTCCTGGGTGTTGCTCATCTGCCCGCCGCCGATCTGGCCCCACCAGCGCTCGCCGACCGGGAGCGACAGCAAGACCAGCAGGGCCTGGTCGTGCTTGGCGTCGCGTTGCATGCTCGCCGCGACGTAGCGCATGTTGGCGTTCGGCGCGCTGCCATCGGTGAGTTCGGCGGCCTGCGGGGCGCTTGCAGCGAGCAGGACGATGCACGCCAGGCCGCGCTGGGAAATGGGTCGGAACATGGTCATGTCGAAGCCGATGGGACAGGTTGGAAGTGCGACCGGTGGGTGCGCCAGGAAAAACGGCCCTGACCCGCGCATCGATCGACGCATGCAGCGTCAGGGCCTGTTCCAGTTCAGCGGCTGACGGCAGCGTCGCCTGAGGCGGATGCGTTCAGCGAGCGGCCGGCGCGCGCGATGCCGGCCGTTCCGGACGCCGCAGCGTTCCCGCGCGGCGTGCTGCTGGAGGCGGACGTGACGCCGTTGGCGGTTGCGGCAGTGCCCGCGGTCGCCGCCTTGCTGTTGTTGTTCGGCGCAGCTGCCGCGCCGCTGTTCGTCGCGGTTGCGCTCGAGGTGGCAGCCTGTGTGCCGGCGACAGCCTGCGCGGTCGTGGCGGCAGCAGCGCTGGTCGAACCACCGACGGTGGATCTCGCGGTGGCGGCGTTGTCGAGTGCGGTATCGCGAGTCGCTTGTGCGGCTGCATTGACGCCGACCTGGGACTGACCGCTTACCTCGCCAGCGGTGACCTTGGCATCGCTGGCCTGACCCTTCAGGCCGTCTGCGGTCGTGCGCAACTTGTTGCCGTTGGGGAGCGCGGAGGTGTCGCGCTGCACGCTGACGCTGCCCTGGCCACCGATGTCGAGACCGCGTGGGCCGACCGTGCCGCCGAGGCTGCCAGCGCCGCCCAGCAGGCCGGCGTGAGCCGTCGAAACCGCCAAGCAGGCCGTCAGCGTGGCCAGCGAGAGAACCGTGCGGGGGATGATATGTTGCTTGAACATGGCGTTAACTCCTTGAACTGTTGGGGAGGGCCGGCCTGTCCGCCCCTCTTGCTCAGTACAACGAGCGCCGCGCGTCGATCCATCCCAGCCATCTGTAACGATGTGTGGGTTGCCGTCACGGGCGTCGCGCCGCGACGCGATCCGGTGGCGTCCTCGCCGATTCTCCGACCAGCCCGTAGCCGAAGACGTTGTCGCGGCCCGGCTCACCCAGGTCGGTCGCGGCGCGCTCGAGCTGCGCCAGGGCAACGGCCGCGGCCTGCGTGTCGGGCTGAGACAGTGCTTCACAGAGCAGGCCGGCGACGATGGGAGCGGCAAACGAAGTGCCGCGCACAGCCACATAGCCACCGCCCGATCTGGCCGCAACCAGTTCCGAGCCGGGGGCCGACAGGATGACCTGCGGACCCTGCGCGGCCTCGGGCAATGCGCGACGCGAAGGCGCGACGCCGCTGACTCCGACCACGCCCGGATACGACGCGGGATATAGCGCCGCCGCCGCCGGTCCGTCGTTGCCGACCGCCGCCACGACCAGGTGGCCCTGGCGAATCACCGCCTGGATCGCCTTGTCCATCAGCATGTTGGGTGGCCCGACCAGGCTGATGTTGATCACCGGCGCGCGCTCGCGCACCATCCACGCCAGTGCGCGTGCCATGTCCTCGGCGGCTCCGCCGTCGGGCTGGTCGCAGTACACATCGGCCGCGAAGAGTTCGGCGGAGGGCTGCACACCCGCGAAGACTCCGTCACGGCCGACCAGCAGCGACGCAACTGCAGTGCCGTGCGCGCTGGGCAACTCGCGGCCGCTGCACCCAAAGCTTTGGATGTGCGCCTGCGCGAACGCTGCGTGGCGGCGGTCCACGCCGCCGTCGATCAGCCCCACGCGCCGCGGCAGCCCGCGCACGGGCGCGGAAGCCGGCGCCGCACTGCCACCGGTGTCGCCGCTGCGCAGATAGATGTGGTTGAAGTCGACATCGGCATCGGGCTCGAGGGCACGCAGGCGCTGGGCGGCCGCTGCGATCGGCTCGCCCTCGGGTGCGCGCATCACGAGCTGGCGCAGACCGAGTTCAGGCAGATCCTGCTCGCGCAGCACCGTGAAGCCCTGGGCGAGGGCCGCCTGCCGGGCCTGTGGCGAGGGCGCCAGCCAGATCAGTTCGCCACGGCGCACCGGGTGTCCGGACGGGTCGGGCTCTATGCGGTCCGGGTACCGTCGCAGCAGGTCTCGCACGGTGCTGGCACGCAGATCCTTCAGCGACACCGCCTGGTCCAGTGTGCCCTGCACCGAGGGCGACGGTAGCCGAGACAGGCTTGGAAGTCCGATCGACGGCAGACGCAACTGCGCCACGGCGGGCTCTGCGAACCCGAGCAGCGTGACGGCGACTAAAGCGGGGATGCGGGCCGCGCTCCAGCGTCGGGTCGAAGGCGATCGATAGCGCGTTCTCATGATTTGCCAGCATAACGAGCGGGGCATGGAAGAAAATCCATCGCCCCCACGTTGTCCCTGTATCGATGGTGAACTCTGTTACGGAAGTCCGAACGCAGATTGCGGTGCTGCTGCCGCGCCTGCGCCGCTTCGGGCGCACGCTGGCCCGCACGCGCGAGGACGCCGACGATCTGGTGCAGATGGCCATCGAGAAGGCCCTTACTCGCACGGACCAGTGGACGCCTGGAACGCGTCTGGACAGCTGGATGTTCAGGATCATGCAAACGACGTGGATCGACGAGGTGCGCGCACGCGACAGGCGCGGCCAGACCTTTGTCCCTGAAGAGGAAGGTGAGCACGTGGGCGTGGGCAGCCACGACGCGCAGATCGACGCCATCGCGGTGCGCAAGGCGGTCGCCCGGCTCGGCGACGACCAGCGCGCCGTCGTCGGCCTGGTGCTGGTCGAAGGGCTGAGCTACCAGGAGGCCGCCGAAGTGCTGGGCATCCCCGTGGGCACGCTCACCAGTCGGCTCGCGCGCGCCCGTGAATCGCTGCAGACGATGCTGGGAGGCGCACCATGAATTGGACCGACGACGAACTCATGGCGTATGCCGACGGCGAGCTGGTCGGAGAGCGCCGAGCGGCCCTGGCCGAGGCCTTGCGGAGCAATGCCGATCTGCGTGGGCGCGTCACCGCTGTGCAGACGCAGCGCCGAAGGCTGGCGGCCGCCTTTGGCGGCGTGCTCGAAGAACCGGTACCCGATCGGCTCATGGACCTGCTCTCTGCTCCGGCGGTAGCGACCGCGCCGCCTCAGGTGATCGACTTGGCGCCCGCGCGTGCTCGCCGAGATGCGCGTCGCGCCGGCCCGAGCTGGGCGCAGTGGGGCGGTATGGCCGCGAGCGTGGCGCTGGGTGTGGTGCTGGGCCTCCAAGTGGTTCCGCGCAGCGGCGACGCACTGGTGAGCGAGGTGGGTGGCCAGTTGGTCGCCAGCGGGCGGCTGGCGCACGCGCTGGGTTCGCAATTGGTTGGCGAAGCAACCGGCGGTGTGGCCGTGCAGTTGAGTTTCATCGACAAGGACGGCCAGTACTGCCGCACCTTCAGCGCCGAGCGGATCGCCGGGCTCGCCTGCCACAACGCGTCTCGCTGGACGGTGCAGACCACTGCCCCAGCCGAACGCGCGGCCTCGAGCTCGATGCGCCAAGCCGGCAGCCCGCTCCCTCGCGTGCTGCTGGAGGCCGTCGATGCGCGCATCGCAGGCACGGTGCTGACGGCTGCGGAGGTGCAGGAGGCGCGGGATCGCGGCTGGGCCAAGTAGTGGAGGCAAGTCATGGCCTGCGAGAAAGTTCATTCTCCTTGTGCCAGTGGCCGCTTGAGATGCGCGCAGTCGACAGTTCTTTCGACCGCTTAGGGTCGGCAGCCCTGGCTCATCCGATTGAACAGCCGCCGTTCGAGCGGGCGACCAGACTTGCCGGACGCGCGCCGCCGATGTCAGCGACCGCTGTGCCTTGAAACCCGCCTCTCGGGATGCTCTGAGAACAGCTCGTTGGTCCCGCCGACAGGAATCGAACCTGTATTTGCCGCTTAGGAGGCGGCCGTTCTATCCATTGAACTACGGCGAGTTGGCTCTCGACTGCCCTCATGCCGGCCTCGTTGTCTCGTGGGCCTGCTGCGTGCTTCGAGATGGCTGGCGGCATGGCGTGATCAAGCACGGAATCAATCGCGAACTCGGGTGCGCCGAAAAACCACGCCGCGCAGTGTAAGACGTTCCGGACAAGCGCCGCCGCCCAGGTCTGGGCAGACGAAATCGAACTGCAATCG
>DATMIN010000335.1:0-5521 GCA_035554275.1 Burkholderiaceae bacterium | reverse complement strand
CTGGCCGACCAGGAACGCGCCCTTCAGGTTGACGGCAATCACCGCGTCCCAGTCGGCCTCGGTGATGTCGAGGAAGTCGGCGGCCCTGAAGATGCCGGCGTTGCTGACGAGTGCGTCGACCGGGCCGAGCGCGCGCTGCGTGGCGGCGAGCGCGGCGTTGACCTCGCCCTTGTTCGCGACGTTGCAGTGGCAGTAGACCGCGCGCCGGCCCGACGCGACGAGCTGCTGCGCGAGCGCCTGCCCGGCCGCATCGGCCACGTCCCACAGCGCGACCGCGGCGCCGTCGCGCGCGAGCCGCTCGGCGCAGGCCGCGCCGATGCCCTGCGCCGCGCCGGTGACGACGGCGACGCGGCCCTCGAGGTGGAAGTCGACCGCGTTCGTCGTCATGCGTGCTCGGGCCGGCGCTGGCGGCGGTCGAGCCAGACCGCGATGCCTTGCGCGTTGAGTTCGTGGTCGAGCGCGAGCAGCTCGCGCACGCGCGCCTCGGGCAGCGTGCAGCCGTGCGCGCGCAGGCTCTTCAGGTGGATCGCGTGAAAGCCGTCCATCAGCGCGGCGTGGCGGCGCTCGTCGGCCGGCAGCGATTCGGCCAGCGCGACCATCGCGTCGAGCTGGCCGAGCAGCAGCGCGGCCAGGCGCCTCACATCGTCAGCTCGGCCGCCGACGCGGCCGTAGTGCGTCAGGTACATGCACGCCGGCTCGTGCGCGAGCATGCGTTCGATCGAGCGGCGCAGCGGCCCGGGCTCGAACTGCACCGGCGTCGTCGTCGGCATGATCCACGCGCCCTGCGCGGTGTCGAACTCGCGGTACGACAGGCCGAAGGTGTCGCCGGTGAAGAAGCCGCGGCTGCGCGCGTCCCAGATGCAGTGGTGGTGGCGCGCGTGGCCGGGTGTGTCGAGGAACTTCAGTTCGCGGCCGTGGAGGCTCAGCGTCATGCCGTCGTCCGTGCGAACCACGCGCTCGGCCGGCACGCCGAGCACCTCGCCGTAGGTGCGCGCGACCTCGTCGTCGCCGTAGACCGCGCGCGCGCCGGCCATCAGCCGGCTCGGTTCGATCAGGTGCGCCGCGCCGAGCGGGTGCACGACGAGCGTCGCGTTCGGCAGCGAGCGCATCAGCAGACCGGCGCCGCCGGCATGGTCGAGGTGGACGTGCGTCGCGATCACGTGGTCGACCGCGCCGCGCGCGAGGCCGAGCGCGTCGAGCGCGGCCAGCAGGCGCGGCACCGAGTCGTTGGTCCCGGTGTCGACGAACGCGGCGTGGCCGGCTTCGACAATCAGGTAGCTCGCGTCGAAATCGTCGCGGTGGAAGCCGGTGTCGATGCGGTGGATGTCGTGGCCGAGCGGCTGCAGGAAGGTGGGAGGGCGTGGGTCGGTCATCGGGCGGCGGGCGCCGTCTTCGGCGCGAGCAGCAGCAGTATCGAGCCAAACCCGTCGCGGTTCCACTGCGACTTCGACAGGGCCTCGACTTCGCACTGCACGGCCGCCACCATCGCCATGATCCGCGCCTCGAGGTACTTGCGCGTGAGCAGCAGGCGGATCGTCTCGTTCGGCTCGAAGCGGATCTGCGTGCCGGTCGTCACCTTGATCGGGATCGGGCTGCCGGTCTGGTTGCGGTACACCACCCGCACCTCGAGCGCGCCGTCGCCCTCGGTGGGCAGGAATGCGACGCTGTCGCGCTCGATCTGCAGGCTCGTGTAGTAATCGAGCGCGCTGGTCACGAACGAGTAGAACGACTCGCTGCGCTTGTACTCCGCGGCGGCGCGGGCCGCGGCGGCGGGCGAGATCGCGTCGGTCGTGGCGACCTCGAGCAGCAGGCGGTCCTGGCTGCGCAGCAGCCCGCAGATCACCTCCAGCAAGCCCTGATCGTCGTCGAAGTTGGCCAGCGTGTTGCCGAGCAGCGAGTAGACGACCGGCTGGTCGCCCGCGACCGAGGTGACGACGCCCCAGATCGACGCGGCGTTCTCGCGCGTCGAGAAGTCGATCTGGATCGGCAGGATCTGCGAGCGCTTCAGGTCTTCGTTCTTGCGGCACTCGGCGATGCCGAAGCGCAGCATCTCGCCGCTCATGTCGACCGGGAAGAAGTAGGTGCGCGGGTCGCGGTCGAGCAGGTCGCGCAGGATCGTGCGGTCCTTCTGGCCGGTGCCCACGCCCAGGCTGACGTAGTGCGCGCGCGCCGGCAGCCGCGCCGCGCAGGTCTTCCAGTGCCCGGGGAAGCTCTCGATGCCGGCCTTGGCGACGAGGTACATCGGGTCGGTGCAGGCGCGCGCCCAGGCCAGCGTCGGGCCGATGCCCCAGTACGAGAAGCCCGACGCGAAGCGCTTGCCGTTGCCGTCTTCCGAGCGGCCTTCGTCGAGGTCGCGCGTCAGCTGCGCGACCTTGCCGATCTGGTCTTCGCCGACGAAGCACAGCGTCCAGCCCAGGCTGGCGTGGTCGATCGCGCGGGTCAGCGTCGAGTCGTTCAGAAACACCTTCGGATCGGTCTCGGACTCGGCCGGCAGCACGTCCTTGAGCGGCAGCGGCATGACCTGCAGCGCGCTCAGCGTGCTGGCGAGCTCGTCGAAGCTGCGCGCCGGCACCGACACCTCGAGCAGCTGCGCGACCGCCTCGTAGATGCGCCGCAGCCCGAGCGGGTCGACCAGCGAGACGCCCTGCAGCGCCGACAGCGGCATCGGCAGCTGGTTCAGCTCGAGGCCGCTGTGGCACACCGGAACGATCGGCACCTCCTGCAGCCACGCGGCGCCGGCCTCGAAGTTGATCCACGGGCGCGAGACCGAGCGCTGGCTGCACAGCACCAGCAGCAGGTCGGCGTCGGCGAGGGCGCTGCGCACTTGATCGAGCCAGGGCTTGCCGACGGTGATGCTCTGCAGGTCGGACGAGACGAAGACCGACAGCAGGTTGAGGAAGTCGGAACGCAGCGCGGCCTTCAGGGCCTGCGCCAACACCCCTTCGTCGGTGAGATGGCTGATGAAGACACTCTTGCCCATGTGTGCGAGCCCGCGGTTGGCAGCCTGAAATACTAAGATGGACGGCGCTGGACGGGCGTCTTCGAACTAGGGTAGTGACCATGACTCACGACACGACGGCGCGCCGCGGCTTCGCTGGGCTGCTGCTGCTGCTCTGGATGGCCGGCTGCGCCGGTCTCGCGCCCGGCGGCCTGCCTGCCGGCACCTCGATCGACACCGCGCGGCACGGCTTGTTCGCACCGACCGGCGAATATGCGCTGCCCGACGGCGGCACCCGGCTCGAGTACGCGCGCGGCGCGTTCGGCCGGCGCACCGACATGCTCGACTTCGACCGCGGCGGCGCGCTGGTGCGCTCGCAGCAGGTGCTCGACGAGCCGACCTTCGCGACGATCACGCCCGGCCTCACCGGCCGCGAGGTGCTGATGCGCATCGGCCACCCGGCGCAGGTGTTCGGCGTGCCGTGGCAGCGGCTGCATGTGTGGAACTACCGCTGGTTCGGCGGCGACTGCGTATGGTTCCAGGTCTCGGTCAGCGACGCGGACGATCGCGTCACCGACGCCGGCATCGGCCAGGACCCGGCCTGCGACGGGCCGAACGGCCGCGACTGAACGAACCCTTCATGATGGCCTCGATCACGCTCTACGGCATCCCGAACTGCGACACCGTGAAGAAGGCGCGCGCCTGGCTCGCCGGTGCCGGGCGCGACGCGCGTTTCCACGATTTCAAGAAGGCCGGCGTGCCCGACGATCGCCTGGCCGCGTGGCTGCACGCCGCCGGCTGGGAGCGGCTGCTGAACCGCCAGGGCACCGCGTGGCGCCAGCTCGACGAGGCCACGCGCGAGGCCGTCGTCGACGCGGCCAGCGCCGCGCGCGTGATGCGCGCGCACCCGAGCACGATCAAGCGCCCGGTCGTCGAATGGCCCGACGGCGCGATCAGCGTCGGGTTCGACGCGAGCGACTGGTCGCGGCGCTGAACGCGTGACTTCGGTGCGTGCGAGGCCGTTGGGCGACCGGCTCCGTTCATGTCCCGCGGTGTCGGCCTCGCGGCCCACCGCGTTGGTGGTAGGAGTGCTGTGACGGGTCGCTGTGTGGAGCGAAGTAAAGGAGGAGGGCCGGGCGAGAGCCCGGCCCGGGGGACATGAGCGGAGCACAGCGACCCGGCGCAGCGCTCGCGCACGCACTAACCCGCCCTCACGCGGCCAGCAACTGCCGCAGCACGAACGGCAGGATACCGCCGTGCTTGTAGTAGTCGACCTCGATCGGCGTGTCGATGCGCAGCGTCAGCGGCACCTTGCGCGCCACGCCGTCGGCGTGGATCACGAGCGTGGCCTCCTGCTGCGGCGCGATCTCGTCGGCGAGCAGGATGTCGAAGCTCTCGTCGCCGCGGATGCCGAGCGACTCCCACGAATCGGTGCCGCGGAACTGCAACGGCAGCACGCCCATGCCGACCAGGTTGCTGCGGTGGATGCGCTCGAAGCTGCGCGCGATCACGGCCTTGATGCCGAGCAGCTGCGTGCCCTTCGCGGCCCAGTCGCGGCTCGAGCCGGTGCCGTACTCCTCGCCGCCGAAGATCACCGTCGGCGTGCCCTCGGCGATGTACTTCATCGCGGCGTCGTAGATGAACATCTTCTCGCCGGAAGGCTGGAAGAGTGTGACGCCGCCTTCCTCGCGCGAGCCGTCGGTGCCGGGCGGAATCATCAGGTTCTTGATCCGCACGTTGGCGAAGGTGCCGCGCATCATCACGTCGTGGTTGCCGCGGCGCGAGCCGTAGGAGTTGAAGTCGGCCTTGGCGACGCCGTTCGCCTTCAGCCACGCGCCGGCCGGTGACGATTCCTTGATCGAGCCGGCCGGAGAGATGTGGTCGGTGGTGATCGAGTCGCCGAACAGCGCCATCGCGCGCGCCCCGCGCACGCCGGCGACAAGAGCCGCCGGCGCCATCGTGAAGGCGTCGAAGAACGGCGGCTTGGCGATGTAGGTCGAGCCCGGCCAGTCGTAGACCTGGCCGGTCGTGCCCTTGATCTTCTGCCACAGCGGGCCGGGCTCGGTCGCGACCTTGTCGTAGTTGGCCTTGAACGCCTTGCCGTTCATCGCGTACTTCATCAGCGCATGGACCTCGTCGCTGCTCGGCCAGATGTCGCCGAGGTAGATGTCGCGCCCGCCCTTGCCCTTGCCGACCGGCTCGGTCATCAGATCCTTCAACACCGTGCCGGCGATCGCGTAGGCGACGACGAGCGGCGGGCTGGCGAGGAAGTTGGCCTTCAGGTTCGGGTGGATGCGGGCCTCGAAATTGCGGTTGCCCGACAGCACCGCGGCGCAGATCAGGTCGTTCTTCGTGATCGCGTCGTTGAACTCGGGCCGCAGGTCGCCGGCGTTGCCGATGCAGGTGGTGCAGCCGTACGCGGCGACGCTGAAGCCGAGCTTTTCGAGATACGGCAAGAGGCCCGCCTTCTCGAGGTATTCGGTGACGATGCGCGAGCCGGGCGCGAGCGAGGTCTTGATGTGCGGCGCAACCTTCAGCCCGGCCTCGACCGCCTTCTTCGCGAGCAGCCCGGCGGCCAGCAGC
>DATMIN010000334.1:0-2235 GCA_035554275.1 Burkholderiaceae bacterium | reverse complement strand
GACGAGCTGACCGAGCTGGTCGAGGAGGCGGTGCTGCAGGAGTTCGAGAAGATCGCCGAGCGCGGCTGCGTGCTCGGCGCGATGGAAACGGGCTACCAGCGCGGCAAGATCCAGGAAGAGAGCATGCACTACGAGATGCTGAAGCACACCGGCGAGTACCCGATCGTCGGCGTCAACACCTTCCGCAACCCGCACGGCGACGCGGTCGTCGACACGCTCGAGCTCGCGCGCTCCACCGACGCCGAGAAGCAGAGCCAGCTCCAGCGCCTGGCCGACTTCCACGCCGCGCACGCGGCCGAAGCGCCGGCGATGCTGGCGCGGCTGCAGCAGGCGGTGATCGACAACCGCAATGTGTTCGAGCTGCTGATGGAGGCGGTGCGCTGCTGCTCGCTCGGGCAGATCACCAACGCGCTGTTCGAGGTCGGCGGGCAGTACCGGCGCAGCATGTAGCGGCGCGGCCGGATCGCGTCAACGCGCGGCCTCGGCGCCGCCGAGCGCGACCAGCCGCGGCGCCTCGATCCGCAGATCCGACGCCGGGTGCGCAACGCACGGCAGGATGCAGCCCTCGGCCTTCTCTTCCGCACTCAGCCCCGGCCACTCGATGCGGTAGACCACGCGTCCGTCGAGCAGCCGGCACAGGCAGGCGCGGCAGGTGCCGTTGCGACACGAGCTCGGCAGGACGAACCCGGCGGCTTGCGCCGAGCGCAGCAGCGGGACGTCGGCCCGCGCCTCGAAGCGGCGGCCCGACGGTTCGACGATCACCGGGAAGCGTTCGCCCGGCGGGCTCGGCTCGGAGGTGACGCGATCGTCCATCCGCGCACCCTATCATCCGCGCACGCGTTGCCGGCCCACCCACGGAACCACTGCATGACCACGCTGCTGCTGATCCGCCACGGCGAGACCGCGTTGAACATCGCGCGCGTGCTTCAGCCGGCCGACACGCCACTCAGCGCGCGCGGCATCGTGCAGGCCGAGGCGCTGGCCGCGCGGCTTGCGACGCTGGGCGTCGGCGCGATCCTCAGCAGCGACCTGCCGCGCGCACGCCGCACCGCCGAGGCGATCGCCGCGGCCACCGGCGCGCCGCTCGAGTGCACGCCACTGCTGCAGGAACGCAACTTCGGCGACTGGCGCGGCCAGCCGTACGACGGACTCGCGCTCGATCCGCTGACGATGGCGGCCGCGCCGCCGAACGGCGAATCGACGGCAGCGTTCGCGCAGCGCAGCGCCGAGGCGTTCGCGTTCGCGCTGCAGCGCCACGCCGCGCTCGGCGATGGCGGCGGCGCGCTCGCGGTCGTCTCGCACGGGCTGCTGATCCAGGCGCTGCTCGCGGCGCAGGTGCAGCTCGCCGACGGCACGGCGCGGCCCGCGCACCTCGGCAACGCGAGCCTGACGATCGTCGACGCGCGGCCGCCGCACCGCGCGAGCCTGCTCAACGACACGCAGCATCTCGACCGCGTCGCGCCCGACGACGATCGCGCGCTGTCGGGCGGGTGAACCTACCGCGAAGGAGAGCCCGATGCCCGCCGCACCCGCCACCGACCCGCGCGTCGACGCCTACATCGAGCGCGCCGCGCCGTTCGCGCGGCCGATCCTCGCGCAACTGCGCGCCGCGGTGCACGCCGGCTGCCCGGGCGCGCACGAGACGATCAAGTGGAGCATGCCGTTCTTCGAGCACGACGGGAAGATCCTCGCGCACATGGCCGCCTTCAAGCAGCACTGCGCGTTCGGCTTCTGGAAGGGCCGCGATGTCGCGCCGAGTGCGAAGAAGGACGAGGCGATGGGCGAGCTCGGCCGGCTCGAATCACCGGCCGATCTGCCGGCCAAGCGCGAACTCGTCGCGATGGTGAAGCAGGCGGTCGCGCGCATCGATGCGGCGCGCGACGACGTGGCCGCGTCGGCGAAACGCCCCGCGGCGAAGAAGGCCGCGCCGAAGACGCTGCCGGTGCCGCCCGACCTGGCTGCCGCGCTGGCGCGCAACGCCGCCGCGCGCGCGACCTTCGAGGCCTTTGCGCCAAGCAAGCGCTACGAGTACCTCGAATGGCTCGCCGAGGCGAAGCGCGACGACACGCGCGCGAAGCGGCTGCTGCAGACGATCGAGTGGCTCGGCGAGGGCAAGTCGCGGCATTGGAAGTACCAGGCGTGCTGAGGTCGCGTCAGCCGCGCACGAGTTCCCAGATGCCCGCGGTCTCGCGCGCCGCACCATCGTCGCGCAGCTTGAACAGGTGTGCGCGCAGC
>DATMIN010000333.1:0-4309 GCA_035554275.1 Burkholderiaceae bacterium | reverse complement strand
GGGCTTCGGCGTGCGCGCCTGCGCGGCGAGGCGGCAGTTCTCGAGCACGCTGAAGCTCGGGTAGATCGTGTTGCGCTGGTAGCTGCGGCCCAGGCCCGCTTGTGCGCGCTTCGGCTGCGGCCAGCGCGTCACATCAACGCCGAGCAGCTCGACGCGCCCTTCCGATGGCGCGATCTCGCCCGACAGGATGTTGATCAACGTCGACTTGCCCGCGCCGTTGGTGCCGATCACCGCGTGCACGCTGCCGCGCTCGAGCTCGAGCGAGACGCGGTCGACCGCGACCAGACCGCCCCAGCGGCGCGTGATCGCGTGCGCGCGCAGCAGCACGTCGGGTACGGGGCTCATGACGGCGCTCATGGCTGCACCGAGGTCGGCGGCGCGCGCCGCGCCGTGCGCCCGACGAGCCGCGCCTTCCACTGCGCCGGCAGCCCGACGAGCCCGCGCGGCAGCAGCGCGACGCTGGCGATGATCGTCAGGCCCAGGCCGAGGTTCCAGTGCTTCGCGAAGGCGCCGAAGATCGCCTCCGACTGGAACAGCTCCTGCAGCAGCGCGAACGCGAACGCGCCGATCAGCGCGCCGCGCAGGTGGCCGATGCCGCCGAGGATGATCATGATCAGCACCGAGCCGCTGAAGTGCCAGCTCATCAGCTCGGGGTTGACGAGGCCGTCCTTGACCGCGAACAGGAAGCCGGCCAGCCCGGCGATCGCGCCCGAGATCGTGAACGCCGCGAGCTTGTACGGGTAGGTCGCAAAGCCGGTCGCGCGCATGCGCTGCTCGTTGACGCGGATGCCCGCCAGCGCGCGCCCGAAGCGCGAGCGCGACAGCAGCGCGAGGAAGCCGAACACGCCGATCAGCGCGACGAGCGTGAACGCATAGAGCACGAGCGGCCGCTCGAGATCGACGAGCGCGCCGAGCACCGGCTTGGCGGTGAGGTAGATGCCGTCGGTGCCGCCGCCGAGCGGCGTGTCGTGCACGACGTAGTACGCCATCTGCGCGAACGCGAGCGTGACCATGATGAAGTAGACGCCCTTGGTGCGCAGCGACAGTGCGCCGACCACGATCGCGTAGGCGCCCGCCGCGAGCACCGCCGCCGGCATCAGCCACCACAGCGCGGCCGGCCCGTCCTTCGGCGAGAGCAGCACCGCCGCGTACGCGCCGATGCCGAAGAACGCCGATTGGCCGAAGCACACCAGCCCGGTGCCGCCGACCAGCAGCTCCAGGCTCAGCGCGAAGACCGCGAACACCATGATCTTGGTGACGAGGTCGATGCCGAAGCGGCCCGCGACCAGCGGATACGCGGCGAGCAGCGCGAACGCGGCGATCACGAACAGCGCCTTGGCGGAGAGCAGCCGTGAGGTCATCGCGTCGTTGGCCACATCAGCCCGCCTTGAACAGCCCGTCCGGCTTCCACAGCAGGATCAGCGCCATCAGCACGTAGACGAGCACGCCCGCAACCGTCGGCAGGAACACCTTGCCGAAGGTGTCGACGAAGCCGATCAAGAGTGCTGCGAGCAGCGCGCCGCGGATCGAGCCGATGCCGCCGATCACCACCACGACGAAGCAGATGATCAGCACCGAGCTGCCCATGCCCGGGTAGACGCTGCTGACCGGTGCGGCCACCATGCCGGCGAGCGCCGCGAGCGCGACGCCGGCCGCGAACACCACGCGGTACAGGAACTTGATGTCGATGCCGAGCGACTGCACCATCTCACGGTTGGTGCTGCCGGCGCGGATCATCATGCCCAGCCGCGTGCGCGTCAGCACGAGGTACATGCCGAGCGCGAGCACGATGCACACGCCCGAGATGAACAGGCGGTAGACCGGGTACGTCATCAGCTCGCCGAGCTGCAGCGAGCCGTCGAGCAGCGGCGGGATCGCCACGCCGTGCACGTCGTCGCCGACGATCAGGCTGCGCAGCTCCTCGAACACCAGGATCAGCCCGTACGTCATCAGCACCTGCTGCAGGTGCTCGCGCTCGTAGAGGTAGCTGTAGAACGCCCACTCGAGCCCATAGCCGAGCAGCACCGCGAGCACCAGGCCGACTGCGAGCACCGCGAAGAAGCCGCCGCCAAAGGTGGCGGCCACCGGCGCCGCGAGCGCGAACGCCAGGTACGCGCCGACCATGTAGAAGCTGCCGTGCGCGAGGTTGATCACGCCCATGATGCCGAAGATCAGCGTCAGGCCGCTGGCGACCAGGAACAGCAGCAACCCGTACTGCAGCGCGTTCAGGCACTGCACGAGGAAGGTGGCGAGCGTCATCGCGGGCCTGCCTCGGTGGCGCTGCCGGCATGGCGGCGGAAGAAGGCCTGCGCGGCCGCGATCACCGCGTCGGGCCGGTCGCGGTGCGGCGAGTGGCCGCACTCGGCGAGCTCGAGCAGCTCGGTCTGCGGCACGGCGCGCGCGATGCCGCGGATCTGCTCGAGCGTGCCGTACTCGTCGCCCAGCCCCTGCAGCGCGAGCAGCGGGCAGCGGATCGCGGCGATCTCGGGCTCGATCGACCAGGCGCGGAAGTCGCCGTTCAGCCAGACATCGTTCCAGCCCCAGAACGCCGAGTCGGGGTCGTCGTGGTGGCGCGCGAGGCGCGCGCGCAGATCGGTCTCGAGGTAGGCGCGGCGCGCCTGCGCGATGCTCGCGATCGAGATGTCCTCGACCTTGATGTGCGGCGCCAGCACGACCGCGCCGGCGGTGTGCGCGGGGCGGTGCGCGGCGTGCAGCAGCGCGATCGAGGCGCCATCGCTGTGGCCGAACAGCCAGATCGGCTGGCGCTCGGTGTCGATGTCGAGCGCACTCAGCAGTGCCGGCAGCACCTCGAGCGCCTGGCGGTGCATGAAGTCGGTGCCCCATTTTTCATCGGCGCCGCGCGGCGTCGAGCGGCCGTAGCCGGGGCGCGAGTAGACGAGGCCGCGGCAGCCGAGCGCCGCGCACAGCTGCTGCGGAAAGTCGCGCCACATCGCGACCGAGCCGAGGCCTTCGTGCAGGAACACGAGCAACGGCGCCTCGCGGCGCACGGGCGCGATCCACACATGCTCGATGTGCACGGCGCGGCCGCGCCAGTCGATCTCGACGAATCCGAGTTCCATCAGGCGGCGATGCTAGCGGCGCGCGGCTTCGAGTTCGCGCAGCTTGAAGCGCTGGATCTTGCCGGTCGCCGTCTTCGGCAGATCGGCGAGGAACTCGATCTGGCGCGGGTATTTGTACGGCGCGAGCCGGTCCTTCACGAACGCCTTCAGCTCGGCCTCGTCGGCGTGCGCGCCGGGCTTGAGCACGACGAAGGCTTTCGTCTTCGTCAGGCCCTCGACGTCGGGCGTGCCGATCACCGCGGCCTCGAGCACCGCCGGGTGCTGCACCAGCGTCGCCTCGACCTCGAACGGGCTGACGTAGATGCCGCTGACCTTCAGCATGTCGTCGCTGCGGCCGCTGTAGGTGAAGCTGCCGTCGTCGGCGTTGCGCACGTACTTGTCGCCGCTCTTCGTCCACCCGCCCTGGAAGGTCTCGCGCGTCTTCTCGCGGTTGCCCCAGTACATCAGCGCCGCGCTCGGGCCGCGGATGTAGAGGTCGCCGGGCTCGCCGTCGGCCACGCTGGCGCCGCCCTCGCCGCGCAGCTCGATGTCGTAGCCGGGCACCGGCCAGCCGGTGCTGCCGTAGCGCACGCGCTCGGGCCGATTCGACAAGAAGATGTGCAGCATCTCGGTCGAGCCGATGCCGTCGACGATGTCGACGCCGAAGTGCGCCTTGAAACGCTCGCCGATCTCGGCCGGCAGCGCCTCGCCGGCGGAGGAAACCAGCCGCAGCGAAGTCTGCTCGCGCGCCGGCAGCGCGCTTGAGGCGAGCATGCCGGCGAAGCCGGTCGGCGCACCGAAGAACGCGGTGGGCTTCGGGTTGCCGGCGGCGCCGGTCCAGCGCTTGAAGGTCGCGTCGGGCGTCGGCCGCTCGCCCATCAGCACGACGCTCGCGCCGACCGTCATCGGGAACGTCAATGCATTGCCCAGGCCGTACGCGAAGAACAGCTTGGCGGCCGAGAAGCACACGTCGCGCTCGGTCAGGCCGAGCACGCGGCGGCCATACAGCTCGGCGGTCCAGTACGGATTCGCGTGCGTGTGCACCGTGCCCTTCGGTCGGCCGGTCGAGCCCGACGAATAAAGCCAGAAGCCCGGGTCGTCGGCCCGCGTGGCCGCGGCGCGCTCGAGCGGCGCGTGCGCGCCGACGAAGGCCTCGAACTCGAGCTCGCCGTCCTTCAGCGGCGCCTGCGGGCGCGACACGATCACCGCGCCGACCTCGTGGTTCGCCTTCGTCAGCGCCGCGCTCAGCG
>DATMIN010000332.1:0-11758 GCA_035554275.1 Burkholderiaceae bacterium | reverse complement strand
TCGAGGCCTGGCTCGGCGACCGCTGGTACACCTTCGACGCACGCAACAACACGCCGCGCATCGGCCGCGTGCTGATCGCGCGCGGCCGCGACGCCTGCGACGTGGCGCTGGCCAGCACCTTCGGGCCGAACACGCTGCAGCACTTCAAGGTCTGGACCGACGAGGTCGCCTCGGTCTGAGCGCGGGCCCGAGCCGGCGCTGCAGGGTGCAGACGGCGCCGGTCAGCGGCGCGGCGCGGCCGGCCCGCCCCCGACCTTCATCAGCAGCTCGATCAGCAGCGCGCGTTCGGCCGCGGTGAGCGAGTGCAGCGCCGGGTTCTCCATCGTCGCGGCGATCTTCTCGGCGCGCGCGACGGTCAGGGCGCCGAGCTTCGTCAGATGGATATGCATCGAGCGCCGGTCGGCGGTGCTGCGCACGCGGTCGACCCAGCCGCGCTCGACGAGGCGGTCGAGCGTGACGGCCATGTTCGGCGCCGAGAGGTCGAGCGCCTCGCCGAGCTGCTTCTGGTTGACCTTCGGGTTCGCGGCCACCAGCATCAGGATCGAGAAATCGACGACCTTCAGGTCGAGCGGCGCGAAGTGATCGGCGAACACGCGCCGCAGCCGGATCGCGGCGCGGCTCGCGGCATAGCCGACGAGGTGCGTCAGGCGCGATTGGTCGAGTGCCGCTTCGGCCTCGGGCGCCGCGGGTTCGCGCGCACGCGCCGTCACGCCGTCAGGCCGCGCTCTTGCGCGCGGCCCCGAGGTAGGTGTCGATCACGCGCGGGTCTTGCGCGAGCGCGGCGGCCGGGCCGTCGAGCGCGATCTCGCCCATCTCGAGCACGTAGCCGTGGTCGGCGACCTCCAGCGCGGCGCGCGCGTTCTGCTCGACCAGCAGGATCGTCACGCCGGTCGCGCGCAGCGAGTCGATGATGCGGAAGATCTCCTTCACCACCAGCGGCGCGAGGCCCAGGCTCGGCTCGTCGAGCATCAGCAGCTGCGGCCGGCTCATCAGCGCGCGGCCGATCGCGAGCATCTGGCGCTCGCCGCCCGACAGCGTGCCGGCGAGCTGCGCGCGCCGCTCCTCGAGCCGCGGGAAGAGCTTGAACACCTCGGCCATCGCGCTCGCGCTGTCCTTGCGGCCGAGCCGCACCTGGCGGTAGGCACCGAGCAGCAGGTTGTCTTCGACCGGCATCGAGCCGAACAGGGCGCGCGTCTCTGGCACCAGCGCGATGCCCTTCATCACGCGCTCCTCGAGCGTGTCGAGCGCGATCGAGCGGCCTTCGTAGGCGATGCCGCCGCGCGCCGGCAGCACGCCCATCAGCGCATTCAGCAGCGTCGACTTGCCGGCGCCGTTCGGGCCGATCACCGTGACGACGTGGCCGGCCCGGGCCTGCAGGTTCAGGCCGTGCAGCACCTCGGCGCGGCCGTAGCCGGCGTGCAGGTCGGTGACGTTCAACAGCAGTTCGCCGCTCATCGCGTCAATGCTCCGTGCCGAGATAGGCGGCGCGCACCGCGGGGCTGGCCTGCACCTCTTCCGGCGTGCCCTCGATCAGCTTGGTGCCGAACTCCATCACGACGATGCGGTCGACCAGCCCCATCACCAGGTCCATGTCGTGCTCGACGAGCAGGATGCTCAAGCCCTCGCCGCGCAACTGGCGCAGCACGTCGGCCAGCGCCTGTTTCTCCTTCAGGCGCAGGCCGGCGGCGGGCTCGTCGAGCAGCAGCAGCGTCGGGTCGGCGCAGAGCGCGCGCGCGATCTCCATCAGCCGCTGCGGCCCGAGCGCCAGGTTGCCGGCGAGTTCGTGCAGGCGCTCGCCCATGCCGATGCGGCGCAGCTGCTTCTCGGCCTCCTTCAGCAGGCCGCGCTCCTCGGCGCGGTCGAGCCGCAGCATCGCCGAGGCCACGCCGCGCGTGCCGCGCAGGTGCGCGCCGAGCGCGACGTTCTCGAGCACCGTCATGCCGGCGATCATCTTGACGTGCTGAAAGGTGCGCGACACGCCGAGCTTGGCGATCGCGCGCGACGCCAGGCTGTCGATGCGCCTGCCCTGCAGCGTGACGCTGCCGCGGGTGGCCGGCAGCACGCCGGTGACCAAATTGAACGTCGTCGACTTGCCCGCGCCATTGGGGCCGATCAAGCCGAGGATCTCGCCGGCGCGCACCTGGAAGCTCACGTCGTTGACGGCGACGAGGCCGCCGAACTCCTTGCGCGCGGCGACCACGTCGAGCACGACCTCGCCGTGCGGCGGGCGCGCGCGCTCGGGCAGCGCGGGCGCGTCAAGCCAGTCGACCTTGCGCTGCACGCGCGGCAGCCGGGCCTCGACGAAGGCCCAGATGCCGTCGCGCGCGTACTGCAGCACCAGCACCAGCAGGATGCCGAACACGATCACCTCGTAGTTGCCGCTGCCGCCGAGCAGGCGCGGCAGCCAGACCTGCAACTGGTCTTCGAGGATCTTCACGACGCCGGCACCGGCGAGCGCGCCCCACACGTGGCCGACGCCGCCGATCACCGCCATGAACAAATACTCGATGCCCATCTTCAGGCCGAACGGCGACGGGTTCACGGTGCGCTGGAAGTGCGCGAACAGCCAGCCTGAGACGCTGGCGAGCAGCGCCGCGAGCACGAACGCGGTGACCTTGGTCTGATACGTGTTGACGCCCATCGCCTCGGCCATCGTCGAGCCGCCCTTGACCGCGCGCAGCGCGCGGCCGGCGCGCGAATCGAGCAGGTTGGTCGACGCCACCGCGGCGAGCACGACGATCGCCCACAGCAGGTAGAAGAAGCTGCGCCCGGTGTTGAGCTCGATGCCGAAGAACTTCAGCGCCGGCACGCCGAGCAGGCCGTCGTACTTGCCGAGGAACTCGAGGTTGCCGAGCAGGTAGTACAGGCTCAGGCCCCACGCGATCGTCGCCAGCGGCAGGTAGTGGCCCGACATGCGCAGCGTGATCCAGCCGAGCACGAGCGCGGCAACGGCGGTAAGCGCGAGGCCGATCCACACCGTCAGCCACGGCGAGACGCCGTGGCTCAGCGTCAGGTACGCGGCGGTGTACGCGCCGAGGCCGACGAACGCGGCCTGGCCGAACGAGGTGAGCCCGGCCACGCCGGTCAGCAGCACCAGGCCGATCACGACCAGCGTGTACAGACCGATGTAGTTGGCCTGCGTGATCCAGAACTCGGGCACCGGCAGCTGCGGCAGCAGCGCGAGCAGCACGATGAAGGCGATCAGGAAGGCGCGGCGCATGTTCACTGACCGAATCTGCGCAAGCGGCAGCGCTCGAGCGCTGCGGTCCGGAGCCGGTCGCCCCGCGTCCGCGGCTCGCTCGGAGCGACGAACGCGGCCCGCTCGCATCCGCGGCAGTAAAAAGTCGTGGCTGCCATCTACTCTTCTTCGTCGGCGTGGCCGTGCTGGAACGAGCGCCACAGCAGCACCGGGATGATCACGGTGAACACGATCACCTCCTTGAACGCGCTCGCGTAGAACGAACCGAAGCTCTCGAGCAGCCCGACGAACAGGGCGCCGATCGCGGCGGCGGGGTAGCTCGCGAGGCCACCGAAGATCGCCGCGACGAAGCCCTTCAGGCCGATCAGGAAACCGGAGTCGTAGAACAGCGTCGTCGTCGGCCCGATCAGCAGGCCCGACAGCGCGCCGATGAATGCCGCGAGGCCGAAGCTCAGCCGCCCGGCGCCGATCGTCGAGATGCCCATCAACCGCGCGCCGAGGCGGTTCACCGCGGTCGCGCGCAGCGCCTTGCCGCGCAGCGTGCGTTCGAAGAACAGGTACAGCGCGACGATCAGCGCGATCGAGACCAGGAAGATGATCGTCGCCTGGCCCGACAGCGTCAGTGCGCCGACCGAGAAGCGCGCGTCCCAGAAGCTCGGGTTGCGAAAGCCCTCGGCGCCGAAGAACACCAGGCCGAGGCCGGTCAACGCGAAGTGCGTGCCGACCGAGACGATCAGCAGCACCAGCACGGTCGCGTCGGCGAGCTTCTGGTACGCGAGGCGATACACCAGCGGGCCGAGCGGCGTGACGATCGCCAATGTGAGCAGGCTCTGCAGCAGCAGCGGCAGCTTCAGCGGCGCGGCGAACCACGCGATCGCGGCGACCACGACCGGTGCGATCAGCCAGCGCGCCGCCTTCGCGAGCGCGGTGCCGATCGGCACGCCGCGGCGTGCGGCGGCGAGCGTGTCGAGCAGTGTCGCGATCGCGCCGAGCACCAGCAGCAGCCACACCGTGCCCGGCACGCGGCCCATCTGCAGCAGCGCGAGCGTGAGCGCGCCGAACGCGACGAACTCGCCCTGCGGAATGAAGATCACCCGCGTCACCGCGAAGATGAGCACGGTCGCCAGGCCGAGCAGCGCGTAGATCGCGCCGTTGGTCGCGCCGTCGAGCATCAGGATGCTGGCGATCGAGAAGTCCATCGCCGGTCAGGGTCGCGGATCGGGTGGCGGGGCAGTCAGGGCACGACCTGCCATTCGCCGCCGACGACCTTCAGCAGCACGCCGGTCTCGGGCGTGTAGCCGAAGTGATCGGTCGCGGTGAAGTTCAGCACGCCCTGCGAGACCGGCGTGCGGCCCATCGTCTCGAGCGCTTCCTTCAGTGCGGTGCGGAACGCCTGGCTGCCCGGCTTGCCCTTCTTCAGCGCCAGTGGCACCGCCTTGTCGAGCACGATCACCACGTCGAACGCATGGGCGCCGAACTGGTTCGCCAGGCCCTTGCCGTAGGCCTTCTCGTAGTCGGTCACGTACTTGACGCCGAGCGCCTTGCTCGGGTTGCTGTCGGGCAGCAGCGGCGCGACCACGGCCGGGCCGGAGGCGACGAACGAGCCCTCGACATCGGCGCCGCCGACGCGCATCAGATCGCGGCTGGCCGCGCCGTGCGTCTGGTAGATCTTGCCCTTCGGGTAGCCGCGCTCGACCAGGCCCTTGTGCGGCATCGCCGCGCCGCTGCCCGAGGCGACGACGAGGATCGCATCCGGGTTGGCCGAGACGAGCTTCAGCGCCTGCCCGGTCACGCTGGTGTCGGAACGCGCGAAGCGCTCGGTCGCGATCAGCTTGATGCCGGCCTTGTCGGCCGCGGGCTGGATGTCCTTCAGCCAGGCCTCGCCGTACGCATCGGCGTAGCCGAGGAAGCCGTAGGTCTTGACGCCGGTCTTCTTCCAGTGCTCGACGATCGGGATCGCCATCACCGCGGTCGACTGCGGCATCCGGAACGACCACGCGCCCTTGCCCTCGGGCAGGTTCACCGGCGAGAGCATCAACTGCACCGTCTGGCCTTCGGTGGCGACATCGGACATCGCGGCGGCCAGCGGCGTCGCGACCGAGCCGACGATCACGTCGACCTTGTCCTCGGTGATGAAGCGGCGCGCGTTCTTGACCGCCAGCGTCGGGTCGGTCGCGTCGTCGAGCAGGATCACGTTGACCTTCTCGCCGCCGATCGTCTTCGGCCACAGCTCGATGCCGTTCTTGGTCGGGATGCCGAGCGCCGAGGTCGGGCCGGTCAGCGAGATGCACACGCCGATCGTCAGGTCGGCGCGGGCCTGCGCGGCGACGAGCAGCAGCGTGGTCGCGGCGAGCAGGGTGCGGACTGTTTTCATGCGGTCTCCTTCGGGTCGATTGTCGTTGTCGGTGCGGGTCAGGAACACAGCGCGCGGATGTCGTCGGGCACGGGGATCGCGCGCAGCCGATCGCGATCGTGCTCGTCGCGCTTGACGAAGGCACGCGTCTCGCGGCCCTCGCAGATCACGTCGTCGCCACCGTCGGGCCGCGCGCGCGTGATGCGATGCACCTGCACGATCACCTTCGCGCGCCACTCCTCGACGCGCGTGGTCACGGTCAGCGTCTCGCCGTAGGTCGCGGACTTCAGAAATTTGGTGTGGATCTCGAGCAGCGGGGTGCCGACGATGCCGCGCGTCTTCTCGAGTTCGCGCCACGGCGGCACGCCGCACTGCATGAAGAACTCGAGCGAGGCGGTGTCCATCCAGCGCGAGAAGTTCGGGAAGAACACGATGCCGGCGGGGTCGCAGTCGCCGAAGGTGACGAGCACGCGGTGCGTGGTGGTGCGCGGCATCGGTGTCAGTGCCGCGGCACGATCGTGCCGGCGCCGCCGGCGTAGAGCTGCTCGACCTGCGCGGCGCGATGCGTCAGCACCGCGCGCTGGTTGATCGAGCCCTTGTCGGTGACCTCGCCGCGGTCGATGCTCGGCGGCTCGGTCAGCACGACGGCGCGCGCCACCCGCGTGGCGCTGCCGGTGCCGCTCGCGTGCAGCTGGTCGACGAGCGCCTGGAAGAACTCGCGCAGCGCCGGTGAGGCCAGCACCTGATCGGCCGGCAGCGCCGGCGCGGCGCCGACGAGCGCGCGGCAGGCGTCCAGGCGCGGGAAGATCAGCAGGCCGATCTCGTTGCGGTTGATGCCGGCGACGACGACGTCCTGCACGCACGGGTCGCCGGCGGCGATCACCTTCTCGCGCAGCGGGCCGACCGACACGAAGGTGCCGGTGGCGAGCTTGAAGTCTTCGGCGATGCGGCCGTCGAACATGAACCCCTTCTCGGGCTGGGCTGCGTCCATCGGCTTGACGGCGTCGCCGCTGCAGTAGAAGCCCTCGGCGTCGAACGACTCGGCGGTCTGCTCGGGTGCGCGCCAGTAGCCGGGCGTGACGTTCGGGCCGCGGTAGCGCATCTCGAGCTTGGCGCCCTGTCTCGGATCACCATGCGGCACGATCTTCAGCTCGATGCCCGGCGCCGGCAGCCCGATGTGGCCCGACTTCACGTCGTGCGCATTGGCGCAGACGGCGAACGGCGCGGTCTCGGTCATGCCGAGGCCAGTGAGCATGCGGATGCGCTCGCCGCAGTGCGCCTGCGCGACACGGTCGAGCTTGTCCCAGACCGGCTGCGACAGGCCCGCGCCAGCGAAGAAGAACATCCGCACGCGGCTGAGCAGCGTCTGCCGCAGTTGCGCGTCGACCTCGAGCGCGTTGGCGATCTCCTCGAAGCCCTTGGGCACGTTGAAGTACAGCGTCGGCGCGATCTCGCGCAGGTTGCGCAAGGTCTCGCCGATCAGCGCCGGCGTCGGCTTGCCTTCGTCGATGTACAGCGTGCCGCCGTTGTACAGCGTGATGCCGACGTTGTGGTTGCCGCCAAAGGTGTGGTTCCACGGCAGCCAGTCGACCAGCACCGGCGGCTCGTCGGCGAGCTGCGGAAAGCACTGGCGGATCATCTGCTGGTTGCTGCACAGCATGCGCTGGGTGTTGATCACGCCCTTCGGCAGCTTCGTCGAGCCCGAGGTGAACAGGAACTTCGCGATCGTGTCGGGGCCGACGCGCGCGTGCGCGGCATCGACCGCGGCCGTGGCGGGCGTGGCGAGCAGCTCGTCGAACGCGCGCGCCGGGCGGCCCTCGATCGCGCCGCGTGTCAGCACCACCGGCGTGCCGGCCGGCACCGCGGCATGAATGGCCTTCGCGAACGCCGCGCCGTCGGCCGCGAACACCATGCCGGGCGTCAGCAGGCCCAGGATATGGCGCAGCTTGCCGTGGTCCTGCGAGAGCAGCGAGTAGGCCGGCGAGATCGGCGCGACCGGCACGCCGGCGAGCATCGCGCCGAGCGCGAGCAGCAGGTGCTCGATGTCGTTGTCGGACAGGATCGCGAGCGGCCGCTCGGCGGAAAGATCGTGGTCGAGCAGCGCCTGCGCGATCGACCGTGCGCTCGCCAGCGCCTGTGCGTAGCTGACGCGGCGCCACTCGCCGCCGTCGACGCGCTTGGCCACCAGCGTGCGCTCGGGCGCGTGCTCGGCCCAGTGCAGCAGCCGGTCGGTCAGCCGCTCGGCGTAGGGTTGCAGCGGCTCGGTCGACGTGACGATCGTGCTGCCGTCGGCGCGCGGCGCGAAGTGCGCGCTGAGCGAACCGCCCATCGGCACGGCCCGGTAGCGCGGCGCGGCCGCCCCGGCGCTCACGACTTGCCCACCTTGCCGGCCTTGCCGTCGAGGAACGCACGCATCCGGTTCTTCGCGGCGCCGTCGCCCTGCGCGATCGCCGCCATCAGCGACTCGGTGAACAGGCCGTCGGAGGTGTTCATGTCGGCGATGCGCGGCAGCGCGTGCATCACCGCGAAGTTCGACAGCGGCGCGTTCGCCGCGACCTTCTCGGCCAGCTCGAGCGCCTTCGCCAGACCCGCGCCATCGGCGACGACGTACTGCGACAGGCCGATCGCGTGGCCCTCGGCGGCATCGTAGACGCGGCCGGTCAGCATCATGTCGGCCATGCGCGCCGCGCCGATCAGCCGCGGCACGCGCGCCGAGCCGCCGCCGCCGACGAACAGGCCGCGCTGGCCCTCGGGCAGGCCGTAGAACGTGCTCGCCTCGGCGACGCGGATGTGCGCCGCGCTCGCCAGCTCGAGCCCGCCGCCGACGACCGCGCCGTGCAGCACCGCGACCACCGGCACTCGGCCGAACTGGATCTGCTCGAACGCCGCGTGCCACGCGCGCGAGTGCACGATGCCCTCGGCGACGCTGCGCTCGCCGAGTTCCGAGAGGTCGAGCCCGGCGCAGAACTGCGCGCCCTCGCCGCTGAGCACGACGACGCGGGCGCTCTCGGGCAGGTTCACGAACGCGGTCTGCAGCTGCGCGACGAGCGCGTCGTTGATCGCGTTGCGCTTGGCCGGGCGGTTCAGCCGCAGGTGCACGACGGCGCCGCGCTGCTCGATGCGCAGCAGGTCGAGCGCCGCCAGCAGGCCGCTGGCTGGTTGAAAGTCGGTGGGCATGGGAGTCCGATCTTGATTAGTTCACTGTAATAACGGTCTGACAGCGCCCCTCTTGGGACTTACCCGCATCGAGCCCCGTAGGCGGGCCCCGGGAAATCCATGACGGCAAGTCGCATTTTAGTTATTAAAGTTAACTAAACAAGAGCCCCGTCGGGCTCCTCCCAAGGCCCGCGCCGCCCCCGGGAGACCCCCATGATCCGACTCTCGATGGCGATGTTTTCCAGATGATGGTCTACCACGGCACCAGCGACCCGATCTTCTCGAGCGACGACACGACCGCCTGGTACGAGGCGCTGCGCGCGAAGAACAGCGGCGACGGCGCCGCGCAGTTCGCGCGCTTCTACCGCGTGCCGGGCGCGACGCACTGCTCCGCCGGCCCGGCCACCGACCAGTTCGACATGCTGAGCCCGCTGGTCGCCTGGGTCGAACAGGGCGTCGCGCCGGACCGCGTCGCCGCCTCGGCGCGCGGCCCGGGCACCGCGGCCGGCGCGAGCGCCGACGTGGGCCGCAACCGCACCCGCCCGCTGTGCCGCTACCCGCTGGTGGCGCGCTACAACGGCAGCGGTAGCATCGACGCGGCGGCCAGCTTCAGCTGCCAGCCCTGATGCCCTGACGCGAAGGAGCCCGATGAACACTGCCGACCTGATCGCGATCGACACCCACACCCACCTCGAGGTGAGCTGCTGGAACCCGTTCGACAGCTACGGCGAGGAGTACGACCGTGCCGCCGACAAACACTTCCGCTCGAGCAAGCGGCCGACGATGGCGGAGTCGCTCGCGTACTACCGCGAGAAGAAGATCGGCTTCGTGATGTTCACGGTCGACGCCGAGACGCAGCTGGGCCGCCGGCGCATCCCCAACGAAGAGATCGCCGAGGCCGCGCAGGCCAACAGCGACATCATGATCGCGTTCGGCAGCATCGACCCGCACAAAGGCAAGATGGGCGCGCGCGAGGCGCGCAAGCTGATCGAGGAGCACGGCGTCAAGGGCTTCAAGTTCCACCCGACGGTGCAGGGCTTCGAACCGCACGACAAGATGGCCTGGCCGATCTACGAGGTGATCGCCGAATACAAGCTGCCGGCGATCTTCCACAGCGGCCACTCCGGCATCGGCAGCGGCATGCGCTGCGGCGGCGGCTTGCGGCTGCAGAACAGCAACCCGATGCTGCTCGAAGACGTGGCGATCGCGTTCCCCGACATCCAGATCGTCGTCGCCCACCCGAGTTGGCCGTGGCAGGACGAGGCGCTGTCGCTGGCGATGCACAAGCCCAACGTCTGGATCGACCTGTCGGGCTGGAGCCCCAAGTACTTCCCGCCGCAACTGGTGCAGTACGCCAACACGCTGCTCAAGGACCGGCTGCTGTTCGGCAGCGACTTCCCGCTGATCCAGCCGGACCGCTGGCTGAAGGACTTCGCCGAGGCCGGCTTCAAGCCCGAAGTGCACCCGCTGATCCTGAAGGAGAACGCGAAGCGGCTGCTCGGGCTGACCTGAGCCGAATCGAATAAGCATTGCGCAATCGCATGGGGACGCGACCGCGCGGCGGCGCGTAAACTTCTCGGCCCGCGCCGCGCTCGCCGAAGCGCAGTGCTTTCACTGCTCGTGAGGAGAGCCCACCATGTCCCTGCGCATCAACGACACCGCCCCCGATTTCGAGGCCGAGACGACCCACGGCAAGATCAAGTTCCACGACTGGATCGGCGACTCGTGGGCGATCCTGTTCTCGCACCCGAAAGACTTCACCCCGGTGTGCACCACCGAGCTCGGCTACATGGCCAAGATCGAGCCCGAGTTCACCAAGCGCCACGCCAAGCTGATCGGCCTGAGCGCCGACCCGGTGGGTCGCCACGCCGAGTGGTCGAAAGACATCGAGGAGACGCAGGGCTCGAAGGTGACGTACCCGATGATCGGCGACGCCGAGCTGAAGGTCGCGAAGCTCTACAACATGCTGCCGGCCGACGAGGTCGGCTCCGATGGCCGCACCGCCGCCAACAACGCCACCGTGCGCTCGGTCTTCATCATCGGCCCCGACAAGAAGATCAAGCTGATGATCACCTACCCGATGACGACCGGGCGCAACTTCGACGAGATCCTGCGCGTGCTCGACTCGATGCAGTTGACCGCGAAGCACAAGGTCGCCACGCCGGTGAACTGGAAGCAGGGCGAGGACGTGATCATCACGCCGGCGGTCAGCAACGAAGACGCCGCGAAGGCGTTCCCCGGCTTCAAGACGATCAAGCCGTACCTGCGTACGACCAAGCAGCCGGGCTGAGCGGCGACGCGCCCGCGGCGCGGCCGGCCAGCGCCGCGACCGTGCCCGCCACGGCGCCCACCACCACGATCGCCGGGCTGCCGAGCGCCTCGGCGCGCACCGTGAGCGCGAGCGCGTCGAGGCGGCACACCGCCTGGCGCTGCTGCGGCAGGCTCGCGTGCTGGATCACCGCCACCGGCGTCGCGCCCGGCAGGCCCGCGCGCAGGCCGGCCTCGATCGCGTCGATGCCGGCGATGCCCATGTAGATCACCAGCGTCAGGCCCTGCGCCGCGGCCGCGGCGAGCGCGGGCCAGTCGAGCGGCGCGGCCGCATCGGCGCGCGCGTGGCCGGTCACGAAGATCACGCCGTGGGCGTGTTCGCGGTGCGTCAGCGGCACGCCGATCGAGGTGGCCGCGGCCAGGCCCGCGGTGATGCCGTTGACGATCTCGACCTCGATGCCGAGCGCGCGCAGGTGCGCCGCCTCTTCGCCACCGCGGCCGAACACGAACGGGTCGCCGCCCTTCAGCCGCACGACACGCTCGCCGGCCAGCGCCTCGGCCGCCATCAGGCGCTCGATGAAGGCCTGCGGCGTGCTCGCGCAGCCGCCGCGCTTGCCGACGTGGACGATCCTGGCGCTTCGTCGCGCGTACCGCAGCACGCCGTCGCCGACCAGATCGTCGACCAGCAGCACGGTCGCGCGGCGGATGGTTTTCACCGCCTTGATCGTCAGCAGTTCGGGGTCGCCGGGGCCGGCGCCGACGAGGTGGACGAGCGGCGGCGC
>DATMIN010000331.1:0-4389 GCA_035554275.1 Burkholderiaceae bacterium | reverse complement strand
TCTTCGAGGCGTCGTAGGCGGTGGCCTTCATGTCGTAGATCGGCGAGGCCGGGTCGGCGTGCAAGGTCAGCGAGCCGAGGATGCTCGACAGGTTGACGATGCGCCCGGCGCTCGACTTGCGGATCAGCGGCAGCAGCGCCTGCGTCACCGCGATCGGCGCGAAGAAGTTCGCTTCCATCGTGTTGCGCAGCACCTGCTCGTCGATCGTCGAGGCGGTGAAGCGCGGCGCCGCGCCGGGCTCGCCTTCGAGATACACGCCGGCGTTGTTGATCAGGATGTCGAGCCGGCCGGCCTTGGCCTCGAAGTAGGCGACCGCGGCCGGGTAGTGCGCCTTGTTCGTCACGTCGAACACGATCGCTTCGGCCTCGACGCCGGCGGCCTTGAGTTGCGCGACGGCCTCGCGGCCGGCCCGCTCGGTGCGCGCGCCGATGACCGGGAACACGCCGGCGGCGCCGAGCTGCTTGGCGGTCTCGAAACCGATGCCGCGGTTGCCGCCGGTGATGAAGGCGATCTTCTTGGTGAATGAGGTGGTCATGAGCGCTCCAGTGAGGGTGGGTGGAGGATGGGTCGATCAGGAAGAGGCGGTCGGGCTGCCCCAGCCGCCGCCGAGCGCGCGGATCAGTCCGATCGTCGACTGGTAGCGCGCCGCGCGCACCTGCAGCGCGAGGCGCCGGTTCGCGAGTTCGGTGCGGCGCGCGTCGAGCAGCTCGAGCTGGCTGACGTAGCCGTTGCGGTAGCGCGAGGTCGACAGCGCGGTGGCGCGCGCCGCGGCATCGACGGCCTGCGCTTGCGCGCTCGCCTCGTCGGCCAGCAGGCGCAGCGCCGAGAGCTGGTCCTCGACCTCGCGGAACGCGACCAGCACCTGCTCGCGATAGCCGGCGGCGGCGGCGTCCCACTGCGCGTTCGCGCCCTGCACGCCGGCGGCGCGGCGGCCACCGTCGAACACCGGTAGCGACAGGAGCGCGCCGATGCCCCACGAGCGCGCCGACCACTTGAACAGGTCGCCGAGGTCGGTCGACGCGAACCCGCCCTGCGCGGTCAGCGCCACGTCGGGGAACCACGCTGTCTGCGCGACGCCGACGCGCAGCTGCGCCGCCTGCATCGTGCGCTGCGCCGCGGCCACGTCGGGCCGGCGCGCCAGCACCGCGCTCGGCACGCCGGGCGGCACCTGCGGCAGCGTGTCGTTCCAGTCGGCCTCGGGCACGGTCAGCGCGCTCGGCACCTCGCCGAGCAGCACCGCCAGCGCGTGCTCGATCTCGGCGCGGCGCCGGTCGAGCGCGAGCGCCTGCGACTCGGTCGACGCGACCTCGGTGCGCACGCGCGCGAGGTCGAGCTCGGCCACGTCGCCGGCGCGGTAGCGGCGCTCGGTCAGGCTCAGCGTGTCGCGGTACGCGGCGACGCTCTCGCGCACCAGCACGCGCTCGGCGTCGAGCGCGCGCAGCGCGAAGTAGGCCTGCGCCACGTCGGACTGCACCAACAGCCGCGTGCTCTGCAGCAGCGCCTCGCGCGATTGGGCGTCGAGCGCGGCGGCGTCGCTCGCCTTCGACAGGCGCCCGAACAGGTCGGGCTCGTACGAGATGCCGACGCCGGCGTTCAGCACCGTACCGGGCGCGGTGCCGAACGCCGGGCTCGCGGTGGCGCGCTGCGCGCCGGCACTCAGGCCGATCTGCGGCAGCCGATCCGCGTTGGCCGAGCGCAGCAGCGCACGCGCCTGCGCCAGGCGCGCCCCGGCCAGCTGCAGGCTGGTGTTCTGGCGCTCGGCGCGCTCGACCAGCGCGTCGAGCCGCGCGTCGCCGAACGATTGCCACCACGCGCCGCGCGGTTGCGCGTCGGCCGGCGGCGTCGCGGCCCAGCGGCCGTCGAGTTCCTTGAAGGCCGCGGGCGCGGCCGGTGCCGCGGTCGGCTCGACGACCGGCGGGCTCGCGCAGCCGGCGAGCACGAGGGCGATGAACAGCGGGGCGAAGGCCCGGCCGGTTCGAAGCAACGTTGTCATGGTCATTCCTCTTTCCATCATTCCGGCAGGCGCAGCGGCGCCGCCGGTTGCGGGCGCAGCGCGTGGCCCGCGGCGCCACCGCCGCCGATCGCGTCGGCCGGGTCCAGGTGCGGCACGCCGCCGTGCAGCTTGAGCGGCCGGTTGCCGGTAAGGCGGCGCAGCAGCACGTAGAACACCGGCGTCAGGAAGATGCCGAACGCGGTCACGCCGATCATTCCGAAGAACACCGCCACGCCCATCGCGTGGCGCATCTCGGCGCCGGCGCCGGTGGCGAGCACCAGCGGCAGCACGCCCATCACGAACGCCATCGACGTCATCAGGATCGGCCGCAGCCGGAGGCGACTCGCCTCGATCGCCGCCTGCAGCGGCGTGCGCCCCGCGAACTCGAGCTCGCGCGCGAACTCGACGATCAGGATCGCGTTCTTCGCACTCAGCCCGACCAGCACCATCAGCCCGATCTGCGTGAACACGTTGTTGTCGCCGCCGCTGAGCCACACGCCGGTCATCGCGGCGAACAGCCCCATCGGCACGATCAGCAAGATCGCCAGCGGCAGGCTCAGGCTCTCGTACTGCGCCGCGAGCACCAGGAACACGAGCAGGATCGCGACCGCGAAGATCAGCGTGGCCGAATCGCCGGCGAGGATCTCCTGGTACGTGAGATCGGTCCACTCGTAGGCGATGCCGGGCGGCAGCGTTTCGGCGGCGATGCGCTTGACCGCGTCCTGCGCCTGGCCCGACGAGAAGCCGGGCGCGGGGCCGCCGTTGATGTCGGCGCTGAGGAAGCCGTTGTAGCGCATCGCGCGCTCCGGGCCGAAGCTCGGCGTGACCTTCATCAGCGCCGCCAGCGGCACCATCTCGCCGCTGGCCGAGCGCACCTTCAGCGCACCGATGTCTTCGGCGCGGGCGCGGTAGGCGGCATCGGCCTGCACGCGCACCGAATACGTCCGGCCGAACTTGTTGAAGTCGTTCGCGTACAGGCTGCCGAGGTAGATCTGCATCGTGTCGAACACGTCGGTCACCGCCACCCCGAGCTGGCGCGCCTTGGTGCGGTCGATGTCGGCATAGAGCTGCGGCACGTTGACCTGCCAGCTCGAGAACAGCCCGGCGAGTTCGGGCGCTTGATAGGCCTTGGCCATGAACGCCTTCTGCGCCGCGTCGAGTGCGTCGAGGCCGAGCGAGGCGCGGTCTTCGAGCATCAGCTTGAAGCCGCCGGTCGTGCCCAGGCCTTGCACCGGCGGCGGCGGGAAGATCGCGATGAACGCGTCCTGGATCTGGCCGAACTGGCCGTTCAGGCTCTGCGCGATCGCGCCGGCGGACAGCTCCTTCGTCTTGCGCTGGTCGAAGTCCTTCAGCGTCACGAACACGATGCCCGAATTCGAGCTGTTCGTGAAGCCGTTGATCGACAGGCCCGGGAACGTCACCGCGTGATCGACGCCCGGCTGCTTCATCACCAGATCGTCCATCCGGCGCACGACCTCTTCGGTGCGGTCGAGCGTGGCGCCGTCGGGCAGCTGCGCGAAGCCGATCAGGTACTGCTTGTCCTGCGCCGGCACGAAGCCGTGCGGCACCATTCTGAACACGCCGAACGTCGCGGCCGCGAGCGCGAGGTAGACGCCGAACATCACCGCCTTGTGCGAGATCGCGGTCTTGACGCCGCCGCCGTAGCGCTCGGAGCCGCGCCGGAACAGCGTGTTGAAGCCGCGGAAGAAGCGGCCGAGCACGCGGTCCATCGCGCGGGTCAGCCAGTCCTTCGGCGCGTCGTGGCCCTTGAGCAGTAGCGCGGCCAGCGCCGGCGACAAGGTCAGCGAGTTGATCGCCGAGATCACCGTCGAGATCGCGATCGTCAGCGCGAACTGGCGGTAGAACTGGCCGGTCAGGCCGCTGATGAACGCCAGCGGCACGAACACCGCGCTGAGCACCAGCGCGATCGCGATGATCGGGCCCGAGACCTCGCGCATCGCGCGGTACGTGGCCTCGCGCGGGCTCAACCCGCCTTCGATGTTGCGCTCGACGTTCTCGACCACGACGATCGCGTCGTCGACGACGATGCCGATCGCCAGCACGAGACCGAACAGGCTCAGCGCGTTGATCGAGAAGCCGAACACGCTCATCACCGCGAACGTGCCGACCACCGCGACCGGTACCGCGAGCAGCGGAATGATCGAGGCGCGCCAGGTCTGCAGGAACAGGATCACGACCAGCACCACCAGCGCGATCGCCTCGAGCAAGGTGTGCACCACCGATTCGATCGACGCGCGCACGAACTGGGTCGGGTCGTAGACAATGCGGTAGGTGACGCCTTCCGGCATGTTTTTCTTGATCTCGGCCATGGTAGCGCGAACCTGGTCCGAGATCTGCAGCGCATTGGAGCCCGGCGCCTGGAAGATCGGGATCGC
>DATMIN010000330.1:0-3192 GCA_035554275.1 Burkholderiaceae bacterium | reverse complement strand
TTGACGGCGTACAGGCGGCCCGCAAAACCCTGGCTCAGCAGGTAGTGCAGCGGGCGCCCGCCGACCTTGTGCACCTGGTCGGACGCACCGACGACCGCGACCGATCGCGGGCGCAACAAGGCCTCTAGCGATGGCGCCGTCATGCGTCGCTCCCCGACGCGGCGAGCGCCTTGATCTGCGCCTTCAGCAGCTTGCCGGTGGTGGATGCCGGCAAGCGCTCCATGCAGACGATGCGCGCCGGCAGCTTGTACGGTGCGAGGCGTTCGCGCAGCGCCGCCTGCAGCGCGGCCACGTCGACGCTGCGACCCGCCTGCGGCTCGATGTAGGCGACGACCTCTTCGTCGCCGTCGACCGCGCGGCCGACGACCGCGCACTGCGCGACATCGGGGAACGCCGCGATCGCGTTCTCGACCTCGGCCGGGTAGACGTTGAAGCCGCCGCGGATGATCAGCTCCTTGAGGCGGCCGACGATGCGCAGGTCGCCGCGCGGCCCGAACTGCCCGAGGTCGCCGGTGTGCAGCCAGCCCTCGGCATCGACCGCAGCGCGCGTGGCAGCGGGGTCGCGGAAGTAGCCCTTCATCACGTTCGGGCCGCGCACCCATATCTCTCCGGTCTGGCCTTCTCCGGTCTGGCCTTCTCCGGTCGCGCCTTCGCCGACGAGCGCGCCGCCCTTGTCGCGCAGCGTGACCTCGATGCCGGGGATCGGCCGGCCCGCCGTGGTGTCGCCCGGCGGCGGCTCGCCCACGGTGCGCGACACGGCCGGCGAGGTTTCGGTGAGGCCGTAACCGTGGTGCAGCCGCAAGCCCAGCAGCGCCTCGGCCGCGGCCTTGCGCGGCGCGTCGATCACCGAGCCGCCGATGTAGCACAAGCGCAGCCGGTTCGGCGTCAGGCCGCGGCCGGTCTGCTGCGCCCATTCGATCAGCCGCGCGTACATCGCGGGCACGCCCTGGAACACCGTGATGCCGTCTTCGACGATCGCGCGCGCCAGGCCCTCGGCCGAGAAGCGCGCCACCGGGTACAGCGTGGCGCCGGCATGCAGCCCGCACAGCAGCGCGGAGGCGAGGCCGAACGAGTGCGAGATCGGCAGCACATGGTGGATGCGGTCGTCGGCGACCAGCACGCGCTGCGCGAGCGAGGTCTCGGCGACGAACATCAGGTTGCGGTGCGTCAGCATCACGCCCTTGGGCTGGCCGGTGCTGCCCGAGGTGTAGATCATCGCGGCGACCGGGTCGCCGTGCTGCGCTTCGGGCTCGGGCTCGACGCCGTCGTTGCGCCAGGCGGCCAGACCGGCCAGCCCTTCGACGTCCACGTGCCCGGCAGCGTGCCGCGCCGCATGCGCAGCGGCCTCTGGCGAGGCCGCGCCGAAGTAGATCAGCCGCGGCGCGCAGTGCAGAGTGATCGCGTCGACCTCGCCGATCGACATGCGCGCGTTCAGCGGCACGGCCCACGCGCCCACGCGCATCGCGGCGAACAGCATCACGATCATGTCGACGCTGTTCTCGCCGACCAGCAGCGCGCGCTGGCCGGCCACCAGACCGCGCCGCGCCAGCGATTCGGCCGTGGCGGCGATGCGCTGCTCCAGCTCGCCGTAGGTTGTCGTGCGGCCGTCCTCGGCGACCAGCGCAGGCCGGTCTGGCGTGCGCCGCTGCACCGCGTCGACGATGCGGTCGACGCGCGTCACGGCTCGAGCGATATCAGCCACGCGCGGGCCCCTTGTCGCGCTCGTCCTTGGCACGGATGGCTTCGCGCATCTCCTGCCACTGCGCATCGCTCAGATCCGCCAGCTCGGTGAACGACGCGCCGTTCTGCCGGTGGCCGGCGCCGTCGATCGCGATCGTTTCGCCGCTCAGCCACTCCACGCCGTCGGCCATCAGGAAGACCGCGAGGTTCTGCAGCTCCGACATGCGGCCGACTCGGTTCATCGGGTTGCGCACCGAGTCGTCCTTCCACGCCGCCTTCGGGCTCAGCCGGCTGTTCGCGCCCTCGGTCGGGAAGATGCCCGGCGCGATCGCGTTCAGGCGGATGCCGTGGCGGCCCCATTCGATCGCGAGCGATTTGGTCATCACGTCGACACCCGCCTTGCTCATCGCCGACGGCACCACGTAGGGCGCGCCGGTGCGCACCCAGGTGACGACGATGGAGATCACGGAGCCCGGGTGCTTGGCGGCGATCCAGCGCTTGCCGACGTGGTGCGTCACGTAGTAGGTGCCGTGCAGCACGATGCCGGCCACCGCATCGAAGCCGCGCGGCGACACGTCCTGCGTGCGGCTGATGAAGTTGCCGGCGGCGTTGTTGACCAGGCCGTCGAGAGGCCCGCCGTCGGCCCAGATCGCGTCGACCATCGCACCGACCGCATCGGCGTTGCGGATGTCGAGCGCGTGTGTCTTCACGCTGCCGCCGTATTCGGCCATCAGCTCGGCGGCGCTGGCTTCGAGCACGGTCGCGCGTCGGCCGCACAGGTAGAGCGACGCGCCGAGCTCGAGGTACTTGGCAGCAATCTCTCGGCCGAGGCCGGAGCCGCCGCCGGTGATCAGGATGCGCTTGCCCTGCAGCAGGTTCTTCTCGAACATCGTCGTTGGCTCCTACAGCGCGTCGGCGGTGCCGAAGAGTGCCGTGGCCTGGGCCGACAGCACGCCGCCGTTGCCGTGCGCGAGCGCGACCTGCGCGCCCGCGACCTGGCGTTCACCGAGGCCGCCGCGCAGCTGCCGCACCGCCTCGATGATCGTGAAGATGCCGTACATGCCCGGGTGCACGCACGACAGGCCACCGCCGTTGGTGTTCACCGGCAGCCGCCCGCCGGGCGCGATCGCGCCGCCCGCCACGAAGCCGCCGCCCTCGCCCTTGGCGCAAAAGCCCAGGTCTTCGAGGAACAGCAGCGTGTTGATCGTGAACGCGTCGTAGAGCTGCAGCACATCCACGTCGGCCGGCGTCAGCCCCGCCATCGCGAACGCACGCCGGCCCGACTCGAGCGCCGCGGTCGTCGTCAGCGACGGCATCGAGGCGATCTGGCGGTGCGACAGGGCCGTGCCGACGCCGAGCAGGTAGATCGGATTCACGGCGAGCTGCTTCGCATGATCGGCGCCGACCAGCACGACCGCGCCGGCGCCGTCGGTGACGAGGCAGCAGTCGCGCACCGTCAGCGGGTCACACACCATGCGCGCGCCAAGGCAGTCGGCGATCGTCAGCGGCTCG
>DATMIN010000329.1:0-5392 GCA_035554275.1 Burkholderiaceae bacterium | reverse complement strand
GATCAAGAAGACCGCTGAGCAGAAGATGGCTCGGTCGATCGAGTCGTTCAAGGGCGAGTTGCAGAAGATCCGCACCGGCCGCGCCCATCCGGGCATCCTCGACCAGGTGCACGTCGACTACTACGGCTCGATGGTGCCGATCAGCCAGGTGGCCAACGTGACCCTGCTGGATGCGCGCACGATCAGCGTGCAGCCCTGGGAAAAGGGCATGGGCGCGAAGATCGAGAAGGCGATCCGCGAGTCGGACCTCGGCCTGAACCCGGCCGCGCAGGGCGATCTGTTGCGCGTGCCGATGCCGGCGCTGACCGAGGAGCGCCGGCGCGAGCTGACCAAGGTCGTGCGCAACGAAGGCGAGGACGCCCGCATCGCGGTGCGCAACCTGCGCCGCGACGCCAACGAGCACGCCAAGAAGCTGCTGAAGGACAAGGAGATCAGCGAAGACGAAGAGCGCCGCTCGCTCGACGAGCTGCAGAAGCTCACCGACCGCACGATCGCCGAGATCGACCGGCTCGTCACGGCCAAGGAAGCCGAGATCATGGCGGTCTGAGATGAGGCGCCCACGCTTGCATCGTTCACTTCGCGGCCGGGCGGTATCGCATTGAGTGCCGTTCCCGCCCCGCGCGTGCAGCCGAACGTTCCGCGCCACGTCGCCATCGTGATGGACGGCAACGGCCGCTGGGCCAAGAAGCGTTTCATGCCGCGCTTCTTCGGCCACAAGCAGGGCGTCGATGCGCTGGTGCGCACGGTGCTCAGCTGCGCCGACCGCGGCGTCGAGTACCTGACCGTGTTCGCGTTCTCGTCCGAAAACTGGAAGCGGCCGACCGAAGAGGTCTCGGGGCTGATGGGCCTGGTGCTGGTGGCGGTCGCGAAGTACCTGAGCAAGCTCGCCGAGAAGGGCGTGTGCATCCGCATCGTCGGTGACCGCAGCCAGGTCTCCGACAAGCTGCGCCGCGCCTGGGAGCAGGCCGAGGCCGACACTCGCCACAACACCCGCATCACGCTGTCGGTCGCGTTCAACTACGGCGGCCGCTGGGACATCGTGCAGGCCTGCCGCCAGGCGATCGCCGCCGGCATCGAGCCGGCCGATCTCGACGAGGCGGCGCTGAACCGCTACATGGCGCTGAGCCACGCGCCCGATCCCGACCTGTTCATCCGCACCGGCGGCGAGGTGCGCATCAGCAACTTCCTGCTGTGGCAGGCCGCGTACTCCGAGCTGTTCTTCAGCGACTGCCTCTGGCCCGAGTTCGGCGAGGCCGAGCTCGACGCCGCGTTCGCCGCCTATGCCAAGCGCGACCGGCGCTTCGGCGCCGTCGAGAGCGCCGCGCACGCGGCCGTGATGGCCGGGGCCTGACCGTGCTGAAGCAGCGCGTCATCACCGCGCTCGTGCTCGTCGCATTCCTGCTGCCGGCGCTGTTCGCGCCGATGGCGTGGCCGTTCGCGCTGATCTCGCTGGTGCTGATCGCCGGTGCGGCCTGGGAATGGGGCCGCCTGAACGGTGCCGGCGGCGCCGCGATCGGCATGGGCGCACTGCTCGCCGGCGCCTGCGCGCTCGCGCTGTGGGGTGGCTGGGGCGACGCGCCGCCGCGCGCCGCGTGGTGGCTCGCGCTGCTGGTGTGGGTGCTCGGCGGCACCGCGGTGTTGCGCGCCGGCCCGGCCGGCTGGCCGGCGCTGCCGGTCGCGTTGCGCTGCGCGATCGGCCTGGTGCTGCTGTGGACGGCGTGGCTCGCGCTGGCGGCGTCGAAATCGATCGGCGTCAACTTCATCCTGTCGGTGTTCTGCCTGGTGTGGGCGGCCGACATCGCCGCCTACTTCGGCGGCAAGGCGTTCGGGCGCCGCAAGCTCGCGCCCGCGATCAGCCCCGGCAAGAGCTGGGAAGGCGTGTGGAGCGGCATGGTCGGCGCGCTCGCGCTGGCCGCGCTGTGGCTCGGCCTCGACGGCACCTTCGCGATGGATTCGGCCAGTCTGTACGGCCAGCTGCAGAGCCGCTTCGGCATCGCGGGGCTGGCGCTGATCGTTGTGTTCCTGGTCGCGATGAGCGTCGTCGGCGACCTGTTCGAGTCGCTCGTCAAGCGCGCCGCCGGCGCGAAGGACAGCAGCCGCCTGCTGCCCGGCCACGGCGGCGTGCTCGACCGCGTCGATGCGCTGCTGCCGGTGTTCCCGATCGCGCTCGCGCTGATCACGCTGTGACGGCGATGACCCAGCGCGTCTGCATCCTCGGTGCGACCGGCTCGATCGGCGTCAACACGCTCGACGTGATCGCGCGCCATCCCGATCGCTTCGAGGTGTTCGCGCTGACGGCGCATGCGCGCGTCGATGTGCTGTTCGAGCAGTGCGTGCGCTGGCGCCCGCGGTTCGCCGCGTTGCCCGACGAGCCGGCCGCGCGCGCGCTCGGCGAGCGGCTGCGCGCGCACGGCGTGAGCACCGAGGTGCTCGCGGGCGCGCAAGCGCTGTGCGATCTCGCCGCGCACCCGGACGTCGACGCCGTGATGGCCGCGATCGTCGGCGCCGCCGGCCTCGCCCCGTGCCTGGCCGCGGCGCGCGCCGGCAAGCGCCTGCTGCTCGCCAACAAAGAGGCGCTGGTGGTCGGCGGCGCGCTCTTCATGAACGCGGTGCGCGACGGCGGCGCGGCGCTGCTGCCGATCGACAGCGAGCACTCGGCGATCTTCCAGTGCCTGCCCGAAGACCGCGCGGCGTGGCCGGCGCGCATCGACCACATTCTGCTCACGTCGTCGGGCGGCCCGTTCCGCAGCCGCGACCCGGCGACGATGGCGGCGATCACACCCGACGAGGCCTGCGCGCACCCCAATTTCGCGATGGGCCGCAAGATCTCGGTCGACTCGGCGACGATGATGAACAAGGCGCTCGAGGTGATCGAGGCGCGCTGGCTGTTCGAGCTCGTGCCCGAGCAGATCCGCGTCGTGATCCACCCGCAGCAGATCGTCCATTCGATGGTCGTGTGCCGCGACAACTCGGTGCTCGCGCAGCTCGGCACGCCCGACATGCGGGTGCCGATCGCCTACGGCCTGTCGTTCCCCGAGCGCATCGAGTCGGGCGCGGCCGCGCTCGACTTCACGACGCTCGCCGCACTCAGCTTCGAGGCGCCCGACCACGCGCGCTACCCCGGCCTCGCGCTCGCGTGGGAGACGCTGCGCGGCCCCGAGGGCGGCACCACGGTGCTGAACGCGGCCAACGAGACGGCGGTGGCGGCGTTCCTCGCCGGAACCATCCGCTTCGACCAGATTCACAGCGTGAACGCCGATGCGCTCGCGCGCTTCGATCCGGGCGCGTCGGGCGTCGATTCGCTCGGCGCGCTGCTCGAGATCGACGCGCGCGCGCGCCGCAGCGCGGCGCAATTCGTGAAAGGCCTCGCGCCATGATCACCACCGTCCTCGCCTTCATCCTCACGCTCGGCGTGCTGATCACGATCCACGAGTACGGCCACTACCGTGTCGCGGTGGCGTGCGGCGTGAAGGTGCTGCGCTTCTCGATCGGCTTCGGTCGCGTGTTGTGGCGCCGCCAGGCCACGCCCGACAGCACCGAGTTCGTCGTCTGCGCGCTGCCGCTCGGCGGCTACGTGAAGATGCTCGACGAACGCGAAGGCCCGGTCGCGCCGGGCGAGCTCGGCGGCGCGTTCAACCGCAAGCCGCTGTGGCAGCGCACCGCGGTCGTCGCCGCCGGGCCGCTCGCGAACCTGCTGCTCGCGGTGCTGCTGTACGCCGCCGCGCACTGGATCGGCACCGACGAGCCGAAGGCCGTGATGGGCGCGCCGGTCGCCGGCAGCCTGGCCGAGCGCGCCGGCCTGCACGCCGGCGACTGGGCCCGCGAATGGTCGCGCGACGGCGTCGAGTGGCACGAGCTGCGTTCGATGACCGATCTGCGCTGGGAGGTCACGCAGGCCGTGCTGCGCGGCGAGCGGCTGCAGCTGATGCTGACCGACCGCGACGGCCGCGCGCGCCGCACCGCGGTGCTGCCGCTCGACACGCTCGGCAGCACCGAGGTCGACGCGAAGCAGATGCAGCGCGTCGGCCTGGGCGCCGCATTCAGCGAGCCGGTGCTCGGCAAGGTGATGGCGGGCGGCCCGGCCGAGAAGGCGGGCTTGCGCAGCGGCGACCGCGTGCTCAGCATCGACGATGCGCCGATCGCCGATGGCTGGTCGCTGCGCGAGCTGATCCTGGCCAGCGTCCGCGACGGCAAGGCACAGCCGATGCGCTGGCGCGTCGAGCGCGCCGGTGCGGTGCTCGAGCGCAGCGTCGTGCCCAACGTCGTCAGCGACGCCGGCCGCACGATCGGCCGGGTCGAGCTGGTGCCGGGGCAGCCGCCCGAGATGGTGACGGTGCGCTACGGCGTCGTCGAGGGCTTCACGCAGGCGCTCGCGCAGACCTGGCAGATGTCGGCGATGACGGTGAAGATGCTCGGCCGCATGGTCGTCGGCCAGGCCTCGCTGAAGAACCTCAGCGGGCCGCTGACGATCGCCGATTACGCCGGCCAGTCGGTGCGGCTCGGCCTGGCGTACTACCTCGGCTTTCTCGCGGTGGTCAGCGTCGGGCTGGGGGTGCTGAACCTGCTGCCGCTGCCCGTCCTCGATGGCGGGCACCTGATGTATTATCTTTTCGAGGGTGTGACGGGGCGACCGGTCTCCGAGCTGTGGCTCGACCGGCTGCAGCGCGGCGGGGTGGCCATCATGCTGATGATGATGTCCCTGGCTCTCTACAACGACGTGGCCCGCCTCCTGGGCCTGCAATGACCCCGGCCCAGCTTGCTGGGCCTGCAATGACCTCCGCATGCGACCCTCCTCCCGTCTGACCTCGCTCCACTCTCCTGTCGCCTGCATCGCGTTCGTCGCCGCCCTCGGGGCCGGCTCGGCGTGGGCGGTGGAACCGTTCGCGGTCAAGGACATCCGCGTCGAGGGCCTGCAGCGCAGCGACGCCGGCACGGTGTTCGCGTCGCTGCCGTTTCGCATCGGCGACACCTACACCGACGAGAAGGGCGCGGCCGGCCTGCGCGCGCTGTTCGCGACCGGCCTGTACAAAGACGTGCGGCTCGACATCGACGGCAACGTGATCGTCGTGATCGTCGAGGAGCGGCCGGTCATCGCCAACATCGACTTCGTCGGCCTGAAGGAATTCGACAAGGACCAGCTCACCAAGGCGCTGCGCGACTTCGGCATCAGCGACGGCCAGCCGTTCGACAAGGCGCTGGCCGACCGCGCCGAGCAGGAGTTGAAGCGCCAGTACCTGACGCGCAGCCTGTACGGCGCCGAGGTCGTGACGACCGTGACGCCGCAGGAGCGCAACCGCGTCAACCTCAGCTTCACGATCACCGAAGGCTCGGCGTCGAAGATCAGCGAAATCCGCATCGTCGGCAATCAGGCGTTTTCGGAAAGCACGCTGAA
>DATMIN010000328.1:0-4441 GCA_035554275.1 Burkholderiaceae bacterium | reverse complement strand
ACGCGCGCGTCAGGCCGGCGCGACTTCGGCCGCGCCCGGCCGATCGCGCCGCGCCCGCAGCCGGCTGAACACCAGCGCGACGACGAGCACGCCGCCGCCGCCGAGCGCGAGCATGCCCGCCGTACCGAACCACGCCACCAGCCAGCCGTCGATCGCGACGCCGATCGCCTGGCCGAGGAAGAAGCACGACGCGAACGAAGACACCGCGGCGCCGCGGTGCGCCGGCGCCATCTGCGTCGCGTTCGCCTGCAGCGTGTTGTGCAGCATGTAGAAGCCCAGGCCCGCGGCGAAGCAGCCCGGCATCGCCCACCACCACGCCGGCGCCAGGCCGACGCCGAGCAGCGACGCGGCCACGATCACGCCGCCGAGGCTGGTCAGCCCGACCTCGCCGAGCCGCCGCACGAGCAGCCGCGACGCGAGCGCGAACAGCAGCCCGCCGAGGCCGAACAGCATCACCACCGAGCCGGCGGTGGCCAGCGCGATGCCGAAGCTGTGGTGCAGGTGGGTCGCGATGAACGCGAACGCGCCGTACAGGCACGCGCCCTCGAGCAGCACGGTCAGGAGCACGACGCGCGCCCACGGCTGGCGCAGCACGTGCGCGAAGCCGCCGGCCATTCGCGCCAGCGCATGGCCGCCCGCCGGCTGCAGCTGGCGCGCGTGCGCGGGCAGGCGCCGGTTCAGGGTGAACAGCAGCGCACTGATCGCCGCGAAGCCGGCCCCGATCGCGAAGAACGGCACGCGCCAGTCGAGGTGGTCGGCCGCAAAGCCGCCCATCCACACACCCGTCGACAGGCCAAGGATCTGCCCGATCAGGAAACGCGCGAGCACGGGCTGGCGCTGGTCGTAGGCGACGACATCGCCGATCCACGCCATCGACAGCGGGATGATCGCGGCCGCCGTCGCGCCGGCGAACAGGCGCGCGATCACGAGCTGGTCGATGCCCCGGGCCAGGCCGCACAGCGAGGCGGTCAGCGCGCACGCGGCGCTGGCATACGCGACCACGCGGTACTTGCCGAAGCGGTCGCCGAGCGGGCCGAACAGCAGTTGCGACAACCCGTAGGCGACCGAGAACGCGGTGACGACGGTGGCCGCGTGGCCGAGCGAGATCGAGAACTCGCGCATGAAGAGCGGGAGCAGCGCGTCGGTCAGTCGCAGCGAGAGGCCGCTGCCGAAGGCGGCGAGAGCCAGTGCGGGAACGGCCAGGCGTGGGAGCGGGTCGGCGGCGGCGGGGTCGGGCACAGGCATTGCCGCATTGTCGCGGCGGCCGCGCGCGGCCGTCGGCGCGCGCCCGTATCAGCGCATGAAGGTCAGCGAAGGAAAGTCAGCGGGCGAAGCTCAGCATCGACTCGTTGCACTGCTCGTCGATCGGCTGGAGCGCGGCGATCTCGCGCTCGGTGGCCGTCAGGTCGTCGGCCAGGCGGTCGATCCGGCCGCTGTGCCACGGTTGGGCCCGGTAGGCGATCGACAACTCCTGCTTCAGCCGGAAGTAGCGCCCCATCAACTGCTCAAGATCCATGTCGCACTCCTTTTTGCTGCAGTGCAGTATGACTTGTCGAGCCGCGTCGTGGTGCTGGACGAGCGGCCGCAAACACCCTTCGTTCGCGGGAGGTCGCGTGTAACTCCTTCACGGAAGTGTCAGAGGACGTTGCCTTGTAACGGTTTGCTTCCTACCCCTACAATTAGGGATAAAAAGCCGGCGGCACACGAACATGACCCAGCAAGGGCCCACCCTTCACGTCCTCGGCATGCTGCGCCAGATCCTGCCCACCGACCCGGTCGATCTCGATCTCGGCGCGCCGGCGACCCCGCCTGCCACCCCGCCTGCGGCACCGGTCGATGGCGAACCGGCGTGGCAGCGATCGACGATCGAGTTGCTGAAGGGCGTCGAGGTCACCGACTTCTCGGACACGATCTCCGGCGACGTCTTTCAGGAACTGTTCCTGCGCTGACGGCGCCGAGCGGCTTCACTTCGCCTTCGGCGGCAGCACGAGCGGCTCGTCGGCGAGCGCGCTCCATTCCGAATTCGTCATCTCGACCTCGCTGATCTCGGGCTTGCGAGCCTCGAGGTTGCGGCGCCGCTCGTGCTTGCCCGGCGGCCCCTGGTCGACGCGCCGACGGTCAGCCCCGGCGCGGCGATCGACCTTCGGCAGCTTCTTCGGCGCGGGCGCGCTGGGCATCGGCGGGCGGCGGCGGGCGACTCAGAACGCCGCGATGCCGGTGATCGCGCGGCCGAGAATCAGCGCGTGCACGTCGTGCGTGCCCTCGTAGGTGTTGACGACCTCGAGGTTGACGAGATGCCGCGCCACGCCGAACTCGTCGCTGATGCCGTTGCCGCCGAGCATGTCGCGCGCGGCGCGCGCGATGTCGAGGCTCTTGCCGCACGAGTTGCGCTTCATGATCGAGGTGATCTCGCTCGAGGCGCTGCCTTCGTCCTTCATCCTCCCGAGCCGCAGGCACCCCTGCAGGCCGAGCGTGATCTCGGTCTGCATGTCGGCGAGCTTCTTCTGGATCAGCTGGTTCGCCGCGAGCGGCTTGCCGAATTGCTTGCGGTCCAGCGTGTATTGGCGGGCGCGGTGAAAGCAGTCTTCGGCGGCGCCGAGCGCCCCCCAGGCGATGCCGTAGCGCGCGCTGTTCAGGCAGGTGAACGGGCCCTTCAGGCCGCGCACCTCGGGGAACGCGTTCTCCTCGGGGCAGAACACGTTGTCCATCACGATCTCGCCGGTCAGGCTCGCGCGCAGGCCCACCTTGCCGTGAATCGCCGGGGCGGACAGACCCTTCGATCCCTTGTCGAGGATGAAGCCGCGTATTTGTCCAGATCCGGCGCCTTCGTCCTCCTTGGCCCAGACGACGAACACGTCGGCGAACGGCGAATTCGTGATCCACATCTTCGCGCCGCTGAGCGCATAGCCGCCCGGCACCTTCTTCGCGCGCGTGACCATGCTGCCGGGGTCGGAGCCGTGGTCGGGCTCGGTCAGGCCGAAGCAGCCGATCCATTCGCCGGTCGCGAGCTTGGGCAGGTACTTCTGCTTCTGCGCTTCGGTGCCGAATTCAAAGATCGGCACCATCACCAGCGACGACTGCACGCTCATCATCGAGCGGTAGCCCGAGTCGACGCGCTCGACCTCGCGCGCCACCAGGCCGTAACAGACGTAGTTCAACGCGGCGCCTCCGTAGGCCTCGGGAATGGTCGCGCCGAGCAGCCCGAGTTCACCCATCTCGCGGAAGATCGCCGGATCGGTCGTGCCCTCGCGGAACGCGCTGAGCACGCGCGGGGCGAGGCGCTCCTGGCAGTAGGCCGCGGCGGCGTCGCGCACGGCGCGCTCGTCGTCGCTGAGCTGCTGGTCGAGCAGCAGCGGATCGTCCCAGTGGAACGATGCTTTGGGGGGCTTGGCCATGGCGGGAGGCTCCGGTCGAACGATCGCAGCCCCGGAGAATACGCGAGCCGCGCGGCGGCGACCGGGCCGCGCCGGCGCCCGCTGCGGCAATGGATCTTTACCGCGGCGCGGCATCGCCCCGCGCTATGCTTGCTGCACTGCGGCAAACGACCGCGGCGTCCCCCTTCCCTCATGCCCACGACCTCGCCTCGCGCCCGCCCCTCCCAACACGCCGCCCTCCACGACGAAGACTGCATCCTGGTGCTGCAGGGCGGCGGCGCGCTCGGTGCTTATCAGGCCGGCGTGTTCGAGTCGCTGTCGCGCGTCTACCGCGAGCCGACCTGGGTGGCGGGCATCTCGATCGGCGCGATCAACGCCGCGCTGATCGCCGGCAACGCCGCGCCGCACCGCGTCGCGCGGCTGCGCGAGTTCTGGGAGCTCGTCAGCTCGGCGCTGCCAACGCCGCTGCTGGCGGCGCACGCCGGCGCGCGCGAGTCGCTGAACGAGGCGAGCGCCTCGCAGGTGATGCTGTTCGGCGTGCCCGGGTTCTTCCGGCCGCGCTTCCCGCCGGCGCCGCTGCAGCCGCGCGGCTCGCTCGAGGCGATCAGCTTCTACGACACCGCGCCACTGCGCGAGACGCTCGAGCGCCTGGTCGACTTCGACCGCATCAACGCCGGACCGCTGCGGCTGTCGGTCGGCGCGGTCAACGTGCGCAACGGCAACTTCGAATACTTCGACTCGACCAAGCAGACGATAGACGCGCGCCACATCATGGCCAGCGGTGCGCTGCCGCCGGGCTTCGCGCCGGTCGAGATCGACGGCGAGCACTACTGGGACGGCGGCTACACCGGCAATCCGGCGCTGGCGCCGCTCTACCTCGGTACGCAAGCGAGCGATCTGATCGTGGTCGGCATCAACCCGATCGTGCGGTCCGAGGTGCCGCAGACCGCACGCGCCATCATCGACCGCATCGGCGAAATCAGCTTCAACGCCAGCTTCATGGGCGAGGTCGCGGCGATCGCGTTCTTCGAGGAACTGATGCAGTCGCTGCCGGCGGATCGAAAGTA
>DATMIN010000327.1:0-2530 GCA_035554275.1 Burkholderiaceae bacterium | reverse complement strand
CACGGCCGCCACGGCGAAGACGGCAGCGTGCAGGGCGCGCTCGAATTGCTCGGGATTCCGTACACCGGCTCGGGCGTGCTCGCGTCGGCGATCGCGATGGACAAGGTGATGACCAAGCGCGTCTGGCTCGCCGAAGGTCTGCCGACGCCGCGCCACGTCTGGCTCGCGCCCGACGAGCGCGGCCGCGAGCGCATCCGCCGCGTGCCCGACGAGCTCGGCCTGCCGCTGATCGTGAAGCCGCCGCGCGAGGGCTCGTCGATCGGCATCAGCAAGGTCGCGGGCTATTCCGACATGCAGGGCGCGGTCGATCTCGCCGCGCAGTACGACGCCGACGTGCTGTGCGAGGAGTTCATCGAGGGCGACGAAGTCACCTGCCCGGTGCTCGGCGCGGGCGCCGCGGCGCGTGCGCTGCCGGTGGTGAAGATCGTCGCGCCCGACGGCGCCTACGACTACCAGAACAAGTACTTCACCGACGTCGTCGACTACCGCGTGCCGAGCGGCCTGCCGCCGGCCGAGGAAGCCGAGATCCAGCGTCTCGTCGTGCAGGCCTACCGCACGCTCGGCTGTCGCGGCTGGGGCCGCGCCGATCTGATGATCCGCGCCGCCGACCGTCAGCCGTTCCTGCTCGAGATGAACACCTCGCCGGGCATGACCTCGCACTCGCTGGTGCCGAAGTCGGCCGCCGCGGCCGGCATGAGCTACGAGGCGCTGTGTGTCGACATCCTGTCGCGCGCGGCTTTGGACGCGAACGTCTGACCCGATGGCCACCGCCCTCGCCCCCGCTGCTGCCGACTGGCCGGCCGACATCCGGCTGATGAACGCGACCGCCGCGCTGTTCGCCGTGCTCGGCGGCTGCGCGCTGCTCGCGATCGCGGTGCATTGGGCGATGCAGCGGCCGGTGTTCGCGGTCAAGAGCATCCGTATCGAGGGCGACCTGGCGCACAACAGCGCGCTGACGATTCGCGCCAACGCCGCGCCGAAGCTCGCCGGCAACTTCTTCACGCTCGATCTGGCCGGCGCGCGGCGCGCGTTCGAATCGGTGCCGTGGGTGCGCCAGGCGGTGGTGCAGCGCATCTGGCCGAACCGGCTCCGGGTTCAGCTCGAAGAGCACCGGCCCGTCGCGCTGTGGCAGTCGTCGGCGAGCGGCGACGACGCGGCCGACAAGCTCGTCAACAGCCACGGCGAGGTGTTCGAGGCCAACCTCGGCGATGTCGAGGACGAAGCGCTGCCGACGCTGCGCGGGCCGGACGGCACGTCGGCGCACCTGCTCGCGATGCTCGGCGCGCTGCAGCCGGTGGTCGCGCCGATGCAGGCGCGCGTCGAGGCGCTCGAACTCTCGGGCCGCGGCTCGTGGCGCGCCGAGCTCGACAGCGGCGCCGAGGTCGAGCTCGGCCGCGGCAGCGACGCCGAGGTGCTGGCGCGCACGCGCGAATTCGTCGCGACGCTGCCGGAGCTGCGCGAACGCTACCAGCAGCACCCGCTGCTCTACGCCGACCTGCGCCATCGCGACGGCTATGCGGTGCGCCTGAAGGGCGTGACGACGACCACCGCGGCCGACGCCGCGGCCAAGAAGAAATAAGACAACGGGGGAAGCGAATGGCCAAGGAATACAAGGATCTCGCGGTCGGTCTCGACATCGGCACCGCGAAGATCATGGTGGTGGTGGCCGAGGTGATGCCGGACGGCGCGCTGCGCATCGCCGGCTTGGGCAGCGCGCCGACGCACGGGCTGAAGCGCGGCGTGGTCGTGAACATCGACGCGACGGTGCAGAGCATCCAGCAGGCGCTGAAAGAGGCCGAGATGATGGCCGACTGCAAGATCACGCGCGTCTACACCGGCATCACCGGCAGCCACATTCGCGGCCAGAACTCGACCGGGATGGTGATCGTGCGCGACAAGGAGGTGACGCCGGTCGACGTGGCGCGCGTCGTCGAGACCGCGAAGGCGATCAACATCCCGAACGACCAGCGGCTGCTGCTGGTCGAGCCGCAGGAGTTCGTGATCGACGGCCACGAGGTCAAGGAGCCGATCGGCATGAGCGGCGGGCGGCTCGAGGTCAAGGTGCACATCGTCACCGGCGCGCAGAGCGCGGCCGAGAACATCGTCAAGTGCGTGCGGCGCTGCGGGCTCGAAGTGGACCAGCTGGTGCTGAACCCGAGTGCAAGCAGCCATGCGGTGCTGACCGACGACGAGAAGGATCTCGGCGTCGCGCTGGTCGACATCGGCGCCGGCACCACCGACGTCGCGATCTTCACCGACGGCGCGATCCGCCACACCGCGGTGATCCCGATCGCGGGGGATCTGATCACCAGCGACATCGCGATGGCGCTGCGCACACCGACCAAGGACGCGGAAGAGATCAAGGTCGAGTACGGCGTCGCGAAGCAGCTGCTCGCCGACCCGAGCGAGCAGCTCGAGGTGCCGGGCCTCGGCGACCGCCCGCCGCGGATGCTCAGCCGCCAAGCCTTGGCCGGCGTGATCGAGCCGCGCATCGAGGAAATCTATTCCCTCGTGCACCAGGTGATCCGCG
>DATMIN010000326.1:0-17409 GCA_035554275.1 Burkholderiaceae bacterium | reverse complement strand
CCGCAAACTCAACCGCACCAGCGAGCACCGCCTGGCGATGCTGCGCAACATGTGCAACTCGCTGCTCCGCCACGAGGCGATCAAGACCACCTTGCCCAAGGCCAAGGAACTGCGCCGCGTCGTCGAGCCGCTGATCACGCTCGGCAAGGAGGCGACGCTCGCGAACCGCCGCCTGGCATTCGACCGCACCCGCGATCGCGAGATCGTGACCAAGCTCTTCAACGAGCTCGGCCCGCGCTACAAGGCCCGCCCGGGCGGCTACACGCGGATCCTGAAGATGGGCTTTCGCGTCGGCGACAACGCGCCGATGGCCTTCGTCGAGCTCGTCGACCGGCCCGAGCCCGCGGCCACCGAGGCCGCTGCCGAGGAGTAAGTCTTCCGAACGCGAGAAAGGGCCAGCACGCGCTGGCCCTTTTGCATGGAAGATTCGAACTTCGCGGCCCGACCAAGGTCATCCCAGGCATCGCAGAATTGGCGACCCATGCGCACTCGACCCGCCCCGACTCCCTGGCTCCGGCTGTTCGCCGCGGCGCTGCTGCTATTCAGCCTGCAGGTGGCGCGCGCCGAGCAGGACTTTCTCGACCCGGACGTGGCGTTCAAGCTCGCCGCGCGAGCGCTCGACGAGCGCACGCTCGAAGTCAGCTACACGATCGCGCCCGGCTACTATCTATACCGCGAGCAGTTCAAGTTCGGCGCGAGCGGTGCCACGCTCGGCGCGCCGGTCCTGCCGGCCGGCAAGACCAAGTTCGACGAGACCTTCCAGAAGAACGTCGAGACCTACCGCGACGTGGTGCGCATCACGATCCCGGTGCAGCAGGCCAGCGGCCGCTTTCAGCTGCTCGCGACGAACCAGGGCTGCGCCGACAAGGGCCTGTGCTACCCGCCGCAGCAGCGCGCGATCGACGTGAGCCTGGCCGGATTCGGCGGCGACGGGTCGGCGCGGGTCGTGCCGGGCGAAGTCGCCCCGGGCGCGGCGTCGGCCGGCGCCGCGCCGGCGGCGGCTGCGACGTATGCGGCCGACGACGCCGGCATCGACCGCGCCCTGCGCAGCGGCAAGCTGTGGCCGGTGATCGGCGTGTTCTTCCTCGGCGGCATCCTGCTCTCGCTGACGCCGTGCGTGCTGCCGATGCTGCCGATCCTGTCGTCGGTCATCGTCGGCCAGGGCGCGCCGGTCTCGCGCGGTCGCGGCCTCGCGCTCGCCGGCAGCTACTCGCTCGGCATGGCGCTGGTCTACACCGCCCTTGGCGTGGCGGCGGGCCTGGCCGGCGAGGGCCTCGCGGCGACGTTGCAGAAGCCCTGGGTGCTCGCGCTGTTCGCAGCGGGGCTGGTGGCGCTGTCGCTGTCGATGTTCGGGGTCTACGAGTTGCAGCTGCCGTCGGCCTTCACGGGGCGGCTGTCGAGCGCGTCGCAGCGCCTGCCGGCCGGGCGCTTCGCCGGCGTGTTCGCGATGGGCGGCGTGTCGGCGCTGATCGTCAGCCCGTGCGTCGCGGCGCCGCTGGCCGGCGCGCTCGTGTACCTGAGCCAGACGCGCGACGTCTGGCTCGGCGGCACCGCCTTGTTCTCGCTCGCCGCCGGCATGAGCGTGCCGCTGCTGCTGATGGGCGCATCGGCGGGCGCGTTGCTGCCGCGCGCCGGCGGCTGGATGGAAGACGTGAAGCGCTTCTTCGGCCTGCTGCTGCTCGGCGTCGCGTTGTGGACGGTGCAGTCGGTGCTGCCGGCGCCGCTGGTGCTCGCGCTGTGGGGCGCGCTGGCGATCGCCGCGGCGGTGCTGTTCGCGTCGAGCCGGCAGGGCCAGGCCTCGGCGTGGACGCCGAGCGCGTGGCGCCGCGTCGTCGCCGCATTGTTCGCGGCGGTGGGCCTGCTGCAGCTCGTCGGCGCGGCGTCGGGCGGCACGAACCCGCTGCAGCCGCTGGCGCAGCTGCGCCAGCGCGCCGATGGCGATGCGGCCGCGCACGGCCCGGTGTTCGCCAGCGTGCGCACCGTGGCCGAGCTCGACACCGCGCTGCGCACCGCCGGCCGGCCGGTGATGCTCGATTTCTATGCCGACTGGTGCGTCTCGTGCAAGGAGATGGAGCGCTTCACCTTCGTCGACCCCGCGGTGCAGAAGAAGCTCGCCGGGGCGTTGCTGCTGAGGGCCGACGTGACGGCCAACAATGCCGACGACCGTGAGCTGCTGAAGCGCTTTCAGTTGTTCGGCCCGCCCGGAACGATCTTCTTCGACGCCGCCGGCCGCGAGGTGCCCGCCGCGCGCATTGCCGGCTTCCAGGACAGCGCCCGCTTCCTGCAGACGCTGCAGACCGCCGGGCTGTGAGCGCCCGGTCGAACGCGAGGCTTGTGCTATACTTTATGGCTCAGTCGCGAGGTGGAGCAGTCTGGTAGCTCGTTGGGCTCATAACCCAAAGGTCGCAGGTTCAAATCCTGCCCTCGCAACCAAAGAATTCTCGAACAAAAACAATAACTACCGAATAGACGAACGCCGGCCGCAAGGTCGGCGTTTTGCTTTGTGGGCCATCTCCATGTCCACAACGAAAGTTCGGCGGGGCGAGCGATCGCGTCGTTCCATTCGCAGCGGCCCCGGCGGGCTTCTGATCATTTCGGCCAATGGCGCTGGGCCGACGTGCCATTGCGACCGCACGGTGCGCCGTTTCCAATGAGTTGAAAAGCGACTCAACGGAGACAGACAGATCATGAGACCCGCAGTGACCCGGCGCACAGTTGCCCAGCGCACATTCGCCCGGTGCGCAGCCGCGATCGCACTCGCGATGGGCGCCACCGCCGGCGCGCTGGCACAGGACGCTTCCGCGTATCCGAGCCAACCCATGCGGATCGTGGTCCCGTATCCGGCCGGAGGTGCCACCGACACGCTGGCGCGGCTGGTCGCCACCAAGCTGCAGGACTCGTGGCGCCAGACCGTGGTGGTCGAGAACAAGCCGGGCGCCTCCGGCACCATCGGCAACGACCTGGTCGCCAAGGCGCCGCGCGACGGCCACACGGTCTTGATGGCGATCACGGCGCTCGTGCAGGTGCAGTCGCTGATGCCCAAGCTGCCCTACGACGCGCTGAAGGACCTGCAGCCGCTGCTGCAGGTGGCCAGCACGAATTCGATCCTCGTGGTGCCACCGTCCTCGCCAGCCAACACGCTGCCGGAGTTCATCGCGCTGGTGAAGGCGCATCCGGGCAAATACAACTACGGCTCATACGGCATCGGCACCTCTTCGCACATCCAGGGCTCGCTTCTCAATCTGCAGGCCGGGCTGGACTTGACGCATGTGCCGTACAAGGGCGCCGCGCCGCTTCTGCAAGACCTGCGCGGTGGGCAGTTGTCGGCCGCACTGGTCGACATGGCCACGGCGCGGCCGCATCTGGAGTTCCTGAAGGTGCTGGCGGCCACCGGCCCGCAGCGCAACAAGGCGCTGCCCAACGTGCCCACCTTCGCCGAGCTCGGCTTCCACTCGTTCGAACCGGTCGGCTGGTTCGGCCTGTTCATGCCGAGCGGCGTTCCAGGCCCGATCGCCGAGAAGTTCACCGCCGAGGCGAGCCGCATCCTGCGCCTGCCCGACGTGGTGGCGCGCATCGAGTCGCTCGGCATGACGCCCGGCGAGCTGAAGGGCGACGAGTTCGCACGTGTCGTCAAGTCGGATGCGGCCGTGTACGCACGCATCATTAAGGACGCCAACATCAGGATGGAATGACAGCCGGCGCCATGATGATCAAGCGAAAGGCCCGGCCCGTATCGCCGGTGCCGGCCCGCGGCGGCGGCACGATCTACAGCTTCACCGTCACGCGCAAGGTCGGCCCGCTGCCGTATGTGCTGGCCTACGCGACGCTCGATGAAGGCGTGACGATGCTGACCAACCTGGTCGACGCCGAGATCGAAGACTTGCGCATCGGCCAGCGCGTGCGCGTGACGTTCCGCCGGGCCGAGGGCGGCACCGCGGTGCCGATGTTCCGGCCCGTCGCGGCATGAGCGCCAGCGAGCCGCCGCTGCGCGGCGTGCGGGTGCTGGACCTCACGCGCCTGGTGCCGGGGCCGGTCTGCACGCAGCACCTCGCCGACCTCGGCGCCAATGTGATCAAGCTCGAAGACACCGGCGCCGGAGACCACGCGCCGCCCGCGTTGCGTGCGATCGTCAACCGCAACAAGCGCGGGCTGCAGCTCGATCTGAAACAGCGCGACGGCGCGCAGGCATTCCTGCAGCTCGCGCGCAGCGCCGACGTGCTCGTGGAAGGCTTTCGCCCGGGCGCGATGGAGCGCCTCGGCTTGGGCTACGCCGCGGTGGCGCAAGTCAACCCGCGCATCGTCTACTGCAGCATCACCGGCTACGGCCAGAGCGGCCCCTACCGCGATCGGCCGGGCCACGACCTGAACTATTGCGGCCACGCCGGCGTGGCCGACCAGATCGGCAGCGGCGCCGACGCGCTCGCGCTGTCGAACCTGCCGGTGGCCGACCTGATCGGCGGCGCGCTGACCGCCGCGATGGGCATCCTCGCGGCGTTGTTCGATGTCGCGCGCACCGGCCGCGGCCGCCATCTCGACATCGCGATGGCCGAGGGCGCACTCGCGCATGCCGTGATGCCGCTCGCGACGCTCGCCGCGCGCGGCAGCACGCGTCGCGCCGGCGCCGACACGCTCACCGGCGGTCTCGCCTGCTACGCGCTGTACCGCAGCGCCGACGAACGATTCCTCGCCGTCGGCGCGCTCGAGCGCAAGTTCTGGGATCGCTTGTGCGATGTCATCGAGCGCCCGCATCTGAAGCCGCTGCACCGCACCGGCGACGCCGCGAGCGAGGCCCGCGTGCGCGACGAACTCGCCGCGATCTTCGGCGCCCGGCCGCTCGCCGACTGGGCGGCGCGCTTCGCGCACGCCGATGCCTGCGTCTCGCCGGTGCACACGCTCGAGGAGGCGCTCGCCGACCCGCACTTCCGCGCCCGCGGCATGGTGGTCGAGAGCTGGCATCCGAGCCTCGGCGCGCTGACGCAGGTGGCGTGTCCGGTCAAGATGTCGCGTTACGGGTTCGAGCTGCAGCGTCAAGCGCCGCGGCCCGGCGAGCACACGCTCGAGCTGCTGCGCGAGGCGGGCTGCAGCGAAGCCTCGATCGCCGCGCTGCTCGAGAAGGGCACCGCCCGCGCCGCCGCGTAGCATCCGCGGCGTGACCCACCACACCATCGCTGTCCACCATGTCGTTCAGGTGCTGCAGGGCACCGAGCGGCGGGGCGTCGCCAGCGCGGCGCTGCTGCAGCGCGCCGGCATCTCGGCCGCGCTGCTGGAAGCGCCGCTCGCGCGCGTTTCGCAGGAGCAGTACGCGCGGCTGCTGCGGGTGGTGCAGCATGCGCTGCGCGACGAGTTCTGGGGCTTGTGCAGCCAGCCGCTGCGGCTCGGCAGCTTCGCGCAATGCTGCCGGCTGCTGATCCACACGCCGACACTGGCCGACGCGCTGCGCGTCGGCTTTCGCTACTTTCACGGTGAGCTGCCCGACTTCGTGGCCCGCCTCGGCGTCGACGACGGGGCCGCCACCGTGCGCATCGCCACGCCGCTGCCGGCCGAGCCTTCGCTGCTTTATGCGGAGCGCACCTTCCTGTTTTTCACGTTCGGCCTCGCGTCCTGGCTGGTGGCGCGCCGCATCCCGCTCAGCGCCGTCGGCTACCGCGGCCCGGCGCCGCCGAACGTCGCCGAGACCGCGCGTGCGTTCCAGGCGAAGGTGCGCCATGGGCAGCCGCACTTCAGCCTCTCGTTCGACGCGCGCTGGCTGCAGTTGCCCATGGTGCAGAACGCGCAGAGCCTGCGCGAATTCCTGCAGCAGGCGCCGGCCAATCTGCTCGTGAAATATCGCGACAAGGCGAGCGTGACCGAGCGCATCCGCCGTCTGCTGCGCAGCCATCTGCGCGGCGAGATGCCGTCGCTCGACGAGGTGGGCCGCGTGCTCGGCATGACGCCACAGACGCTGCGGCGCCGGCTGCGCGAAGAGGGTCAGGGCTTCCAGTCGCTGAAGGACAACCTGCGGCGCGACGCGGCGATCGAGTATCTCGCGCGGCCGGAGCTGACGCTGCTCGACATCGCCGATCAGACCGGGTTCTCGGAGGCGAGCACCTTCCATCGCGCGTTCAAGAAGTGGACCGGCGTGGCGCCCGGCGAGTACCGGCAGCGCCATCGCTGAAACTTTGCGCCAATCTCGTTGGCCGTGACGGTCATTGTCGCGGCGGGTCGGCACCGGCATCCTGAACTCCCTGTCAACAGGAGCCGTCGTGAAGCGCAACGTCCATGTCGTCGGGGTCGGCATGATCCCGTTCACCAAGCCGGGGGCGAGCGACCCCTACACCGTGATGGGCGCACGCGCGGCTGCGGCTGCGCTGCGCGATGCGGGCGTCGATTACGCGCTCGTCCAGCAAGCGTACGTCGGCTATGTCTATGCCGACTCGACCGCCGGGCAGGCCGCGCTGTACGGCGTGGGGCTGAGCGGCATTCCGGTCTTCAACCTCAACAACAACTGCGCCAGCGGATCGAGCGCGCTGTTCCTGGCGCGCCAGGCCGTCGAGAGCGGCGCGGTCGAATGCGCGCTCGCGCTCGGCTTCGAGCAGATGCAGCCCGGCGCGCTGAAGGGCGTGTACGGCGACCGCCCCGCGCCGCTGGGGCGCTTCGCCGAGACGATGACCGCCCTGCAGGGCTGGGACGACACCGCGCCGCGCGCCGCGCAGTTCTTCGGCGGCGCCGGGCGTGACCATATGAAGCAGCACGGCATCCGCCGCGACACCTTCGCGCGCATCTCGGTGAAGGCGCGCCAGCATGCCGCGCGCAATCCGTTCGCGGTGTTCCGCAACACCGTGACGCTCGACGAAGTGCTCGCCGCACCGCTGGTGTTCGATCCGCTGACCCGCCTGCAATGCTGTCCGCCGACCTGCGGTGCGGCCGCCGCGATCGTCTGCTCCGAGGCGTTCGCGCGCCGCCACGGCCTGGACACGAGCGTGCGCATCGCCGCGCAGGCGATGACGACCGACACGCCGAGCAGCTTCGACAGCGGCGACATGCGCAAGCTCGTCGGCTACGACATGGCGCGTGCCGCGGCCACGCAGGTCTACGAGGCGGCGGGCATCGGCCCGGAGGCGCTCGACGTCGTCGAGCTGCACGACTGTTTCACCGCCAACGAGCTGATCAGCTACGAAGCGCTGCAGCTCACGCCCGAAGGCACGGCCGAGCAATTCATCCTCGATGGCGACAACACTTACGGCGGGCGCATCGTCACCAACCCGTCGGGCGGGCTGCTGTCGAAGGGCCATCCGCTCGGCGCCACCGGCCTGGCGCAGTGCGCCGAGCTGGTGTGGCAGCTGCGCGGCCAGGCCGAGCAGCGCCAGGTCGAAGGCGCGCGGCTCGCGCTGCAGCACAACCTCGGGCTCGGCGGGGCCTGCGTCGTCACGCTGTACGAGAGAGTCCATTGATTGATCGGCGTCACATCGGCCATGTCCTGCCGGCCTTCACGGTGCCGGTCGAAGCCGGTCGCCTGCGCTTCTTCGCCAAGGCGACCGCCAACCGCGATCCGGTCTATGTCGACGAAGCCGCCGCGCGCGACGCCGGTCATCCGCAGCTGCCGGTGCCGCCGACCTTCTTCTTCTGCCTCGAGATGGAGCAGCCGAACCCCGCCGCGATGCGTGAGCTGCTGGGCATCGACTACCGCCGCATCCTGCACGGCGAGCAGCACTTCAGCTACCACGCGATGGCCTACGCCGGCGACCAGCTGCGCTTCGCGCCGCGCATCGCCGACATCTACGACAAGAAGGGCGGCGCGCTCGAGTTCGTGCTGCGCGAGACGCGCGTGACCAACCAGCACGACGCGCTGGTGGCCGAGATGAGATGCCTGACGGTGATCCGCCATGGCTGACCGTCTCACCTACGAAAGCGTGCAGGTCGGCGACACGCTGCCCGCGCTCGAGACCGAGCCGATCAGCCGCCTGACGCTCGCGCTGTATTGCGGCGCCTCGGGCGACCACAACCCGATCCACGTCGACACCGATTTCGCGCGCGCCGCCGGCCAGGGCGATGTGTTCGCGCACGGCATGCTCGGCATGGCCTACCTCGCGCGGCTCGTGACCGCCTGGGTGCCGCAAGCGGCGATCCGGGTATTGAGCACGCGCTTCGTTGCGATCACGCATGTCGGCGATCGCATCCGCTGCAGCGGCAGCGTGGTCGAGAAGCTCGCGGATCGGCAGGTGCGTTTGGCACTGACGGCGCGGGACCACAGTGGTGTCGTCAAGCTGACAGGTGAAGCCGTCGTGGAGCTGAAGTGAAATTCGAACTCGGCGCGCCAACGACGGCATTCGGCCCTTTGAAGTCATTCACCGCAGAGGTGCGGAGGGCGCGGAGTTTCCGCAGAGAACTTCAAGGACTTCCTCTGCGTTTCCTCTGCGCTCTCCGCACCTCTGCGGTGAAGGCTGTTCCGGCTGCTGCGGGCCCGCAAGCAGTCGCTCGACGCGAAGCGTCTCATGCGTCGCGGGCCGCGCGAAGTGTGGTGGAGCAACTGAGATGACGCCTGCGTGGATGACCGAAGACATCGCGCTGTTCCGCGACAACGTGCGCAAGGTGTTCGAGCGCGAGTTCGCGCCGCTCGAGGAGCGCTGGCGGCGCCAGCACCTGGCCGATCGCAGCGTGTGGAAGCAAGCCGGCGAGCTCGGGTTGCTGTGCACCAGCATCCCCGAGGCGTACGGTGGCGCCGGCGGCACGTTCGCGCACGAGGCCGTCGTCGCCTACGAGCAGGGGCGGGCGCTCGTCAACAGCTTCAGCATCAACGTGCACAGCGGCATCGTCGCGCACTATTTGCTCGCCTACGGCAGCGAAGCGCAGAAGCTGCGCTGGCTGCCGAAGATGGCCAGCGGCGAGTGCGTCGCCGCGATCGCGATGAGCGAGCCCGGCGCCGGCAGCGACCTGCAGGCGGTGCGCACGAGCGCCGTGCTGGAACGTGGAAGTTCGGGCGACGCCTACGTGATCGACGGCGCCAAGACCTTCATCACCAACGGCCACCATGCCGATCTGGTCTGCGTCGTCGCCAAGACCGACGCGGCGCGCGGCGCGAAGGGTGTGTCGCTGCTGATGGTGGAGACGGCCGACCTGCCCGGCTTCCGGCGCGGCCGGCTGCTGGAGAAGATCGGTCAGCATGGCCAGGACACCGTGGAGCTGTTCTTCGATGGCGTGCGCGTGCCGGCCGGCAACCTGCTCGGCCTCGAGGAGGGCCAGGGCTTCAGTCAGCTGATGCAGCAACTGGCGCGCGAGCGGCTGCTGATCGCAATCGGCGCCGCGGCGATGATGCAGCGCGCGATCGACGAGACGCTCGCCCACGTCGCGCAGCGCCAGGTGTTCGGCGCGCCGCTGCTGGCGCTGCAGAACACGCGCTTCAAGCTGGCCGAATGCCAGACCGAAACGACGATCGCGCAGACCTTCGTCGACGCCTGCATCGAACGCCAGCTCGCCGGCACGCTCGACTTGGCCGAAGCCGCGATGGCCAAGTGGTCGACGACCGACAAGCTGTGCCGCGTCGTCGACGAATGCCTGCAGCTGCATGGCGGCTACGGCTACATGACCGACTACCCGATCGCCAGGTTGTATGCCGACGCCCGCGTGCTGCGCATCTTGGGCGGCGCGAACGAGGTGATGAAAGAGCTGATCGCGCGGTCGATGGAGCGAGCCATATGACGTCGGCCGGCAGCCTGTGGGAATGCCTCGCGGCCTCCGCGCGCCGCTTTCCCGACAAACCGGCGGTGCAGTTCTACGGCAACGCGCTGTCGTATGCCGAGCTGGTTCGCCAGGCCGAGGCGTTGGCGGGCTGGTTGCAGCACTCCGCCCATGTGAGGCAGGGCGACCGTGTGCTGCTGTTCAGCCAGAACTGCCCGCAGTTCATCGTCGCGAGCTATGCGGTGCTGCGCGCCGATGCGGTCGTCGTGCCGATCAACGCGATGTGGACGGCCGATGAAGTCGCGCACGTCGTCGACGACAGTGGCGCGCAGGTGGCGCTGGTCGCACGCGAGCTCGCGGAGCGCGTGCTTCCGAGCCTGGAGCGCGGTGCCTTGCGTGTGGCGCTGGTGATCCACTATGCCGATGCGCTGGGCGCCGACGGCGACCGCGTGGTGCCGCCAGCGGTCGCCGAGCGGCTGGCGCCGATCCGCGATGCGCGATTCACGCCGTGGCGTGTTGCGCTGAGCGCTCGCGAGTCACCGCTGCCGCACCGTGCGACCGCAGGGGATCTTGCCGTGCTGCCCTACACCTCGGGCACGACCGGCCGCCCGAAGGGCTGCATGCACACCCACGGCACGCTGCAGGCGGCGAACCGCGCGGCCGTCGCATGGCGCAGCCAGACGAGCGACGCGGTGTTTCTCGGCATTGCGCCGCTGTTCCACGCGCTCGGCATGCAGAACGGCATGAATCTGCCGCTGATGCTCGGCGCCGCCATCGTGATGCTGCCGCGCTGGGACCGCGACGCCGCGCTCGCGCTGATCGAGCGCCATCGCGTCACCAGCTGGGCGGCGCCGCCGGCGATGCTGATCGACTTCTTCGCCAACCCGGCCGTCACGGCCGGGAAGATTCGCAGCCTGACGCTGGTGAACGGCGGCAGCGCGCCGATGCCGCCCGCGGTCGCCGAAGCGATGCGGACGCGCTTCGGCATCACCTACAACGAGGGCTACGGGATGACCGAAACCGCCTCGTTCCTGTTCGCCAACCCGCTGCGGCGGCCGAAGCTCGGCTCGCTCGGCGTTCCCGGGCCGGGTGTCGACGTGCGCGTCATCGATCCGGTCACGCTGCAGCCGCTGCCGCCAGGCGAGGTGGGCGAGATCGTGGCGCATGCCGCGCAGGTGATGAAGGGCTACTGGAACCAGCCGCAGGCCAGCGCCGACGCGTTCGTCGAGATCGACGGCCGGCCATTTCTGCGCAGTGGCGACCTCGCCTGTGTCGACGCAGACGGCTACCTCTTCATGAAGGATCGGCTCAAGCGCATGATCATCGTCTCGGGCTACAAGGTCTGGCCGGCCGAGGTCGAGAACACGCTGTACGGCCACCCCGCCGTGCACGAAGCCTGCGTGATCGCGACCCGCGATGCGCGCCAGGGCGAAGCGGTGAAGGCGTTGGTCGTGCTGAAGCCGGGCACGGCGCTCGCTGCCGCTGAGCTGATCGGCTGGTGCCGCGAAGCGATGGCCGTGTACAAGGCGCCGCGCTTTGTCGAGTTCGTGGCGGAGCTGCCCAAGTCGAGCACGGGCAAGATCCTGTGGCGCGAGCTGCAGCAGAGGGAAAACGCATGAACGATGCCGTCCTCTATGGCGTTGTCGACGGCGTCGCGACGCTGACGCTGAACCGGCCCGGGCCGCGCATCGTCGGCGTGCAGCGCGCGAAGGAGTTGATGCTGTCGGCACGCGAGATCTCGGCCGACGGGGCGAAGACACTCGGCATCGTGTGCGAGCGCGTGCCGCAAGACGACGTGCTGCGGCGTGCAGGCCTTGTGCGCCGGCGGCGAACCGTACAAGACCGCGGTGGTGCGCTTTCTCGACAAGCAACCGGCCCGCTTCCAGTGCCGACAGGAGACTGAGGACATGAGCAAGATGATGGACAACAAGGTCGTGATCGTGACCGGCGCCGGCGGCGGCATCGGGCGTGAGATCGCGCTGGCGATGGCACGCGAGGGCGCGAGCGTGGTCGTCAACGACGTCGGCGCGTCGATGACCGGCGAGGGGCATGACGTGGGCCCGGCGCAGCGCGTCGTCGACGAGATCCGGGCGGCGGGCGGCGTGGCCGTGGCGAACACCGACAGCGTCGCCGACGCCGCCGCGGCCGACCGGATCGTGACGACCGCGCTCGACACCTACGGGCGGCTGGACGCGGTGGTCAACAACGCCGGCATCCTGCGCGACCGCTTCTTCCACAAGATGAGCGCCGACGAGTTCGACTCGGTGATCAAGGTGCACCTGTACGGCAGCTACTTCGTCAGCCGCGCCGCGGCCAACCATTTCAAGGCGCAGGAGTCGGGCGCGTTCGTGCACATGACCTCGACCTCGGGGCTGATCGGCAACTTCGGCCAGGCCAACTACTCGGCGGCCAAGCTCGGGATCATGGCGCTGTCGAAGTCGATTGCGCTCGACATGCACAAGTTCAACGTGCGCTCCAACTGCATCGCGCCGTTTGCGTGGAGCCGCATGATCGGCTCGATACCGGTCGAGACCGAGGCCGAGAAGGCGCGCGTCGAGCGCATGAAGCAGATGACGCCGGCGAAGATCGCGCCGCTTGCGGTCGCGCTGGCAGGCGATGCCGGCGCCGACGTCACCGGCCAGGTCTTCGCGGTGCGCAACAACGAGATTTTCCTGATGAGCCAGCCGCGGCCGATCCGGTCGGTGCACCGCGGCGAAGGCTGGACGCCGGAGACGGTGGCGCAGCACGCGCTGCCGGCGCTGCAGGGTTCGTTCTACGCGCTCGACCGATCGTCGGACGTGTTCACCTGGGAGCCGGTGTGATGCGCCGCGCCGTCCTCGCCTTCGGCATCGGCGCGCTGCTGCTTGCCGCCACGGCGCTCGCGCAGACCACGGCGCCGGTGCGCTTGCTCGTGGGCTACAGCGCCGGCGGCCCGGTCGACACCACCGCGCGCCTGATCGCGCCGGTGCTGGCGCAGGAGCTGGGGCAGCCGGTGATCGTCGAGAACCGGCCCGGCGCCGGCGGCACGCTCGCCGGCGCGGCGGTCGCCAAGTCGGCACCCGACGGGCTGACGCTGTACTTCGCCGCCAGCCCGACGATCACGATCAGCCCGCACGTGCTGAAGAAGATGCCGTTCGACCCGGCCCGCGAGCTGACGCCGGTGGCGCCGCTGCTGAGCTACGCCAACGTGCTGGTGGTCAACAAGGATCGGCCGTACCGCACGCTGCAGGAGCTGGTGGCCTATGCGAAGGCCAACCCCGGCATCACCTACGGCTCGGCCGGCATCGGCGCGTCGAACCACCTGAGCGGCGAGCTGTTCGCCGTGCAGACCGGCACCCGGCTCACCCACGTGCCCTACAAGGGCAACCTGCCGGCGATGACCGACCTGCTCGGCGGCCAGATCGAGATGATGTTCGACATCACGAGCACGGCGCGCACCTTCATCGGCGCCGGCCGCGTGCGCGCGCTCGCGGTCACGTCGCGCGAACGCAATGCGTCGCTGCCCGACGTGCCGACGATGCGCGAAGCCGGTTTGCCGCAGTACGAGGTGATCGGCTGGTACGGCCTCTACGGCCCGGCGAACCTGGCGCCGGCGATCGTCGCGCGCACCAACGAGGCGGTGCGCAAGGCACTGGCCAGTGACGCGCTGCGCGCGCTGTGGGCCGAGCAGGGCTACGAGCGCTGGAGCGGCACGCCGGATGCGCTCGCCGCGCAGGCCGCGAAGGACCTCGCGATGTGGGCCGGCGTGACCAAGGGCATCGAGGTCGAATGAAGCGCATCCACGAGCCGTTCGACGCCTGGCGGGCGCGCCGACCGCAGGCCGTCTTCATCCACGCGCGCGAGCGCGAGTTCAGCTTTGCAGCGCTCGGCGCGCTGGTCGATGCGGCCGAGCGCGAGCTGCGCGACGACGCCGTGCGGCCCGGCGACCGTGTGCTGATCGTGGCCGAGAACTGCGCCGAGCAGATTGCGCTGATCCTCGCCTGCAGCCGGGTCGGCGCCTGGTCGTGCGGCGTCAACGCGCGCCTGACGGCGGCCGAGGTGGCGGCCTTCGCGGCCAAGGCCGATCCGCGCATCGTCTACTTCGCGTCGGCGGTCTCCGACGATGCGCTGCGCCATGCCGAGCGCCACCAGGCACGGCCGTCGGCGCTGGCCGGGTTGACGCGCAGCGCCGTGCGCCAGGACGCCCTGGCCGAGAGCGCCGACGCGGATCGGGTGGCGGCGGTGATCTTCACCTCCGGCACCACCGGCGCGCCCAAGGGGGTGCCGTTGACGCACGCCGGGCTGCTGCACTTCGGCCGCGTGTCGGCGCAGTCGCGCGCGCTGGCCGGCGCCGACCGCTCGTACGCCTACCTGCCGATGACCCACATCTTCGGCCTCGGCACCGTGCTGATGGCGTCGCTGCACGCCGGCGCGAGCCTGGTGCTGCGCCACCGCTTCGCGCCCGACGACGTGCTCGACGCGCTGGCGGCGCACGGCGTGAGCCAGCTGCAGGGCCCGCCGACGCTGTTCGCGCGCCTGGTCGCGCGGCTCGACGCGCTCGGCGTCGATCGACCGCCGTGCCCGCATCTGCGCTACCTGTATGCCGGCGCGGCGGCGCTCGACCGGGCGCTGAAAACGCAGGTCGAGGCGCGCTTCGGGCGGGTGCTGCACCATGGCTACGGCCTGTCGGAGTACGCCGGCTCGGTGCATGTGTCGCGCCTGAACGAGCGGCGCGACGACACCTCGGCCGGCTACCTTCTCGAGGGTGCCGAGCTGCGCATCGTCGACGCCGCCGGACGCGACCTGCCGCCCGGTGCGCGCGGCGAGATCTGGCTGCGCGGCGTCGGCCTGATGCCCGGCTACTTCCGCGACCCGCAGGCCTCGCGCGAGGCGATGCGCCCGGGCGGCTGGTACGCCAGCGGCGACCTCGGCGAGCGCGCACCCGACGGCGCGCTGTTCGTCGTCGGCCGGCTGAAGGAAATGATCGTGCGCTCGGGTTTCAACGTCTACCCGGCCGAGGTCGAGGCGGTGCTCAACGAGTGGCCGGCGATCCACCTCTCGGCCGTGCTCGGCCGGCGCGAGGCCGATGGCAACGAGCAGGTGCTGGCCTATGTCGAGCTGCGCCCGGGGCGGCCGCTCGACCGGGCGGCGCTCGATGCGTTCCTGCGCGAGCGCCTGGCGCCCTACAAGCGGCCGGCGCGCGTCAGCGTCGTGGAGCGGCTGCCGATGACGCCGAGCGGCAAGATCCTCAAGCGCGAGCTGATGCCCGCAGAGCGTTCGACATGATCCGCGACCCCGACACCCTGACCGCCTTGCTCGACACCGTGCGCCGCTTCGTGCGCGAGCGACTGGTGCCGGCCGAGGAGATCGTTGCCGAGACCGATGCGATCCCCGCCGACATCGTGCGCGACATGAAGGCGATGGGCCTGTTCGGCCTGACGATCCCCGAGCCGCACGGCGGCCTGGGCCTGACGATGGAGGAAGAGGCGCTCGTGATGATCGAGCTGTGCCAGACCGCGCCGGCGTTCCGCTCGCTGATCGGCACGACGGTCGGTATCGGCTCGCAGGGCATCCTGATCGACGGCACGCCCGAGCAGAAGGACCGCTGGCTGCCGCGGCTCGCGAGCGGCGAGCTGATCGCGTCGTTCGCGCTGACCGAGCCCGAGTCCGGCTCCGATGCGGCGTCGATCCGCACGCGCGCGCGCCGTGACGGTGAGCATTACGTGATCGACGGCAGCAAGCGCTTCATCACCAACGCGCCCGAGGCCGGCATGTGATGGGGCAGAAGGGCGCCCACACCTGCGACGTGATCTTCGACGGCGTGCGCGTGCCGGCCGCCAACGTGATCGGCGGCGTCGAGGGCCGTGGCTTCAAGACCGCGATGAAGGTGCTCGACAAGGGCCGCATCCACATCGCCGCGGTGTGCGTCGGCGTAGCCGAGCGGCTGCTGCGCGACACGCTGCGCTACGCGATGGAACGCAAGCAGTTCGGCCAACCGATCGCCGAGTTCCAGCTGGTGCAGGCGATGCTCGCCGACAGCCGCACCGAGCTGTACGCGGCGCGCACGATGGTGATCGATGCGGCGCGCCGGCGCGATGCCGGCGAGGACGTGAGCACCGAGGCGGCGTGCTGCAAGTATTACGCCTCCGAGATGGTCGGCCGCGTCGCCGACCGCGCGGTGCAGATCCACGGCGGCGCGGGCTACGTGGCCGACAACGGCATCGAGCGCTACTACCGCGACGTGCGGCTGTTCCGCATCTACGAAGGCACGAGCCAGATCCAGCAGATCGTGATCGCGCGCGGGATGGTGAGGGCGGCAGCATGAGGAGAAATCCTTTACCGCAGAGGAACAGAGGACGCAGAGGTTCGCAGAGGACTTCATGGACTTCTCTGCGCTCCTCCGCGTCCTCTGTTCCTCTGCGGTGATGGATTCGCGTGACGCGCGAGGCGCAAACGGATCACTGAGATGACAACCCACCCCTTCGACTTCACGGGCCGCACGGTGTTCGTCGCCGGCGGCAGCAGCGGCATCAACCTCGGCATCGCCGACGCGTTCGCGCGGCACGGCGCGTCGGTGGCGATCGTCAGCCGATCGCAGGAGCGCATCGCCGCGGCGCTCGCGCGACTGCGCCGCCACGTCGACATGCTGACGCGCACGCTGGCGATGGAGTGGGGTGGCGACGGCATCCGCGTCAACTCGATCGTGCCGGGCCCGATCGAGGGCACCGAGGGCATCCGCCGGCTCGCGCCGAACGACGCCGAGCGCGCCCGCATGCTCGAGCGCGTGCCGCTGCGCCGCTACGGCAGCCTCGACGCCAACGGCGACCCGGTCGCGCGGGCGAGGGGTACGCTTCGCTACCGCGACCGCCTTTGAGTTCCTCGGCGCCAAGAACCATGACCCCCACCAATGACCGCTTCCACGACATCCGCGACGCCGTGCGCGACCTGTGCCGCCAGTTCCCCGACGAATACTTCCGCACGATCGACGCGCAGCGCGCCTACCCCGCCGAATTCGTCGATGCGCTGACCAAGGCCGGCTGGCTGGCCGCGCTGATCCCGCAGGAGTACGGCGGCTCGGGCCTGGGCCTCGCGGAGGCCTCGGTGATCATGGAGGAGATCAACCGCTCGGGCGGCAACGCCGGCGCCTGCCATGGCCAGATGTACAACATGGGCACGCTGCTGCGCCATGGCTCGCCGGCGCAGAAGCAGGCCTACCTGCCGAAGATCGCGAACGGCGAGCTTCGGCTGCAGTCGATGGCGGTGACCGAGCCGAGCGCCGGCACCGACACGACGAAGATCAAGACCAGCGCCGTGAAAGTGAGTGGCAAGAGCGGCGACCGCTACGTCGTCAACGGGCAGAAGGTGTGGATCTCGCGCGTTCAGCATTCCGACCTGATGATCCTGCTCGCCCGCACCATGCCGCTGGCCGAAGTGCAGCGCAAGTCCGAAGGCCTGTCGATCTTCATCGTCGACCTGCGCGACGCGATCGGCCACGGCCTCACCGTGCGGCCGATCGCCAACATGGTCAATCACGAGACCAACGAGTTGTTCTTCGAGAACCTCGAAATCCCGGAAGAAAACCTCATCGGCGAGGAAGGCCAGGGCTTCAAGTACATCCTCGACGGCCTCAACGCCGAGCGCACGCTGATCGCGGCCGAGTGCATCGGCGACGGCCGCTGGTTCATCGACCGGGCGACCCAGTACACGAAGGACCGCGTCGTGTTCGGTCGCCCGATCGCGCAGAACCAGGGGGTGCAGTTCCCGATCGCCGAGGCA
>DATMIN010000325.1:0-4080 GCA_035554275.1 Burkholderiaceae bacterium | reverse complement strand
GCGTCGGTCACGGCCCAGGGCTCGGCGTCGGCCTTCTTGGCCGGCGCGTCGCCGAGCGTCTGCGGCTTCTCGCCGCAGGCCGCGAGCGACAGGCCGAGCGCGGTGGCGGCGCCGAACGCGAGCGCGCGCGCGATCACTTCTTCACCTCGGCGGGCGCGGCCGACGAGGTCTGCACCGGCTTGCCGTAGGCGGTGCCCCAGCCCCAGACCTCGCTGCCCTTGCCGCGGTTGAGCACGCGGGTGCGGAAGATGTCGGCGACGACGTCGCCGTCGCCGCCGAGCAGCGCCTTGGTCGAGCACATCTCGGCGCACGCCGGCAGCTTGCCTTCGGACAGGCGATTCCGGCCGTACTTCGCGTTCTCGGCGTCGCTGCCGTTCTCTTCCGGGCCGCCGGCGCAGAAGGTGCACTTGTCCATCTTGCCGCGCAGGCCGAACTCGCCGTTGCTCGGGAACTGCGGCGCGCCGAACGGGCAGGCGTAAGAGCAGTAGCCGCAGCCGATGCAGACATCCTTGTCGTGCAGCACGACGCCTTCGTCGGTGCGGTAGAAGCAGTCGACCGGGCACACCGCCATGCACGGCGCGTCGCTGCAGTGCATGCACGCGACCGAGATGCTCTTCTCGCCGGCGACGCCGTCATTGAGCGTGACGACCCGGCGCCGGTTCACGCCCCACGGCACGTTGTGCTCGGCCTTGCAGGCGGTGACGCAGCCGTTGCACTCGATGCAGCGCTCGGCGTCGCAGATGAACTTCATTCGGGCCATGGGGTACTCCGCTCGGTCAGGCCGTGGCCCGGGCAACTTGGCAGACCGTCGTCTTGGTCTCTTGCATCATCGTCACGCTGTCGTAGCCGTAGGTCGTCGCGGTGTTGATCGCTTCGCCGCGAATCACCGGGTGCGCACCGTCGGGGTAGTAGGCGAGCATGTCGGCGCCCTGCCAGCGGCCCGAGAAGTGGAACGGCATCCACACCGTCTCGCGGTCGACGCGCTCGGTGACCATCGCCTTGACGGTGATCTTCGCGCCGGTCGGCGTGGTGACGAACACGTTCTCGCCGTCGCGGATGCCGCGGTCGTTCGCGGTCGCCGGGTTGATCTCGACGAACATCTCCTGCTGCAACTCGGCGAGCCACGGGTTCGAGCGCGTCTCCTCGCCGCCGCCCTCGTACTCGACCAGCCGGCCCGAACTCATGATCAGCGGGAACTGCTGGCCGATGTCCTTGTTCTTGTCCTGCACGCTCTTGTAGAGCGTGGGCAGGCGCCAGAACGTCTTCTTGTCGTCGTGCGTCGGGTACTTCGCGATCAGGTCGGGGCGGGTCGAATACAGCGCCTCGCGGTGCTGCGGGATCGGGTCGGGGAAGTTCCAGACCACCGCGCGCGCCTTCGCGTTGCCGAACGGGTGGCAGCCGTGCTTCATCGCGACGCGCTGGATCCCGCCGGACAGATCGGTCTTCCAGTTCTTGCCCTCGGCCGCCTTCGTCTCGGCCTCGGTCAGGTCGGCCCACCAACCGAGCTTCTTCAGCAGGATGTGATCGAACTCGGGGTAGCCGGTCGTGATCTCGGCGCCCTTCGAGCACGAGCCGTCTTCGGCGAGCAGCGTCGCGCCTTCGCGCTCGACGCCGAAGTTCGCACGGAAGTTGCCGCCGCCCTCCATCACGTGCTTGCTGGTGTCGTACAGGTTCGGCGAGCCCGGGTGCTTGAGCTCGGGGGTGCCGTAGCACGGCCACGGCAGGCCGAAGTAGTCGCCGTCGAGTTGGTAGCCGGTCTCCTTGTCGACGCCGCCCTTGGCTTTCAGCGTCTTCACGTCGAAGACGTTCATGTTGCGCATGTGCGCCTTCAGCCGCTCGGGGCTCTGGCCGGTGTAGCCGATCGTCCACATGCTGCGGTTGATCTCGCGCAAGATCGATTCGGGCTCGGGCTCCATCATCCCGCCCTTGCCCGCGACCAGCTTGTGGCTCTTGACCAGCTCCTTGTCGAAGCCGAGCTTGCCCGCCAGCTGGTACATGATCATGTGGTCGGTGCGCGAGTCCCAGAGCGGCTCGATCACCTTCTCGCGCCACTGCAGCGAGCGGTTCGATGCGGTGCACGAGCCGCTGGTCTCGAACTGGCTCGCCGCCGGCAGCAGATAGACCGCGCGGTTCGGGTTCAGGTCGGCGGCGTTGCCCGGCATCGCCGCCATCGACGCGGTCGCCGACGGGTACGGGTCGATCACGACCAGCAGGTCGAGCTTGTCCATCGCCTTCTTCATCTCGAGACCGCGGGTCTGCGAGTTCGGCGCATGGCCCCAGAACACCAGCCCGCGCAGATTCGAGTCTTGATCGATCAGCTCGTTCTTCTCGAGCACGCCGTCGATCCAGCGCGAGACCGTCATGCCCGGCTTGGTCATCATGCCGGGCGCGTACTGCTTCTTGATCCACTCGTAGTCGACGTCCCAGACCTTCGCGAAGTGCTTCCACGCGCCCTCGGCCAGGCCGTAGTAGCCGGGCAGCGAATCGGGGTTCGGGCCGACGTCGGTCGCGCCCTGCACGTTGTCGTGGCCGCGGAAGATGTTCGTGCCGCCGCCGCTGACGCCGACGTTGCCGAGCGCGAGCTGCAGGATGCACGAGGCGCGCACCACCGCGTTGCCGGTCGTGTGCTGGGTCTGGCCCATGCACCAGACGATCGTGCTCGGGCGGTTCTCGGCGAGCGTCTTCGCGACCTTCAGGCAGGTGGCCTCGTCGACGCCGCAGGCCTCTTTCACCTTGTCGGGCGTCCACTTCGCCATCACGTCGGCCTTGACCTTGTCCATGCCGTAGACCCGATCGTTCAGGTACTTCTTGTCTTCCCAGCCGTTGTTGAAGACGTGGTACAGCACGCCGAACAGGAACGGGATGTCCGAGCCCGAGCGGATGCGCACGTAGTCGTCGGCCTTCGCCGCGGTGCGCGTGAAGCGCGGGTCGACGACGATCATCTTGCAGCCGGTCTCCTTCGCATGCAGCATGTGCAGCATCGACACCGGGTGCGCCTCGGCCGCGTTCGAGCCGATGTACATCGCGGCCTTCGAATTGCGCATGTCGTTGTACGAATTCGTCATCGCGCCGTAGCCCCAGGTGTTGGCCACACCGGCGACGGTCGTCGAATGGCAGATCCGCGCCTGGTGGTCGCAGTTGTTGCTGCCCCACAGGCTCACCCACTTGCGCAGCAGGTAGGCCTGCTCGTTGCTGTGCTTGCTCGAGCCGACGATGAACACCGAATCGGGGCCGCTGGCCTTCTTCAGCTCGAGCATCTTCGCGCTGATCTCGCTGAGCGCCTCGTCCCAGGTGATCTTGACGTAGCGGCCGCCCTGCAGCTTCATCGGGGTGCGCAGGCGGTATTCGCCGTGGCCATGCTCGCGCAGCGCCGCGCCCTTCGCGCAGTGCGCGCCGAGGTTGATCGGCGAATCGAACACCGGCTCCTGGCGCACCCAGACGCCGTTCTCGACCACCGCGTCGACCGCGCAGCCGACCGAGCAGTGCCCGCACACCGTGCGCTTGACCTCGACCTTGCGCTTGGCGTCGGCGCCGGCCGGCGCGTCGGCGGCCTGCGCCTTCTTCTGCACCAGCGTCAGCTGCGTCGCGGCGAGGCCGGCGCCGACGCCCAGCCCCGAGCGGCGCAGGAACGCGCGCCGGTCCATCGTCGGGATCGCGCGGCGGTTGTGCGCGTGGATGCCGCGCGCGAGGCTGTCGACGAGGCCCGACGCGACCGCATCGGTCCGGCTCGATTTGCGGGTGAGCAGCATCTGCGGGGCCTCAGATGCGGGTGGTTTCGTAGTAGCGCTGCACGTGCGCGCTGAGGCGGTAGCCGGCGGCGGTGGCGCCGACCGCGGGCTTCGCGACCACCGCGGCCACCGGCTCGGCCGGCAGCACCGCCGGCATCATTTTCGCGGCAACCAGCGCGGCACCGGCGGCGCCGGCGCCTGCGAGCAGCGCGCGCCGCGGCAGCGGGCTGGCGGGGGCTTCGGAAGCGGCGTCGGAGCGGGTCGAATCGTTCATCGGAAATCCTTTGCGAGCGTTGCCGGGCAGGCAAGCAATCCCTAGTGTCACCGGCTCCCGGTAACAATGTATGCAGAT
>DATMIN010000324.1:0-11452 GCA_035554275.1 Burkholderiaceae bacterium | reverse complement strand
AATCGAGCCTTCGTTCGCTCAGTCGGTAGCTGTCGAAGGGGGCCATGATGCAGACCGTCGCTTCGGGCTTTAACGTCTACTCCGCCGTGCGGGCCTCGGCACCCCGGCGCATTCAACGACGCCGATTTCGCCCGGGCCAAGTGACGTCCGTCGCCCAACGCAGCTTGAGCCTGGCCTGGGCTGGAGCGGTCGTCGCGGGAGGTGCGTGGAGTCCGGACGCACAAGCTGCCGCGATGCCGCTGATCTCCGCTGCGAATGGTCAGTGCATCGGCGTGTATGGCGCCTCGCCGACCCAGGGGGCCGCGATCGTGCAGACGGCATGTACGGGTGCAAATGGCCAGCAGTGGAAGTTCCAATCCATCGGAGCGGCATTTCAGTTGGTGACGAGCGGCAAATGCATCGCTGTCAGCGCGACGTCCACTTCTGATGGGGTGCCGGCGGTGTTGAGCAAGTGCTCAAACAGTGACTTGCAAAGCCAGTTCGACTTTCGACCCCTCGGGCCGGGTTATCAGATCGTCGCGCGCTCCAGCGGCAAGTGCCTCGGGCCCGAGGGTGCTTCTCTTCAAGACGGCGCACGCATTGTTCAGCAGACCTGCAGCGACCAATCGGCGCTGCAGATTTGGGCCCCCGACGCCGATGCAATCGCCGTCTCATCTTGGACGCCCCTGGTAGCGCTCACGCTGGTACCGGTTGCGGCCGCGCATCTTCCGAACGGCAAGGTGATGCTGTGGTCGGCCACCAATCAATTCACTTACCAGTCCGAAGGCGGCCAGACCTACACCAGCCTGCTGGACCCGGCGACCCTGTCGGCAACCGAAACCTTGGTGACGAGCACTGGTCACGACATGTTCTGCCCCGGCATCGCCAATTTGCCGGACGGGCGTATTCATGTAAGCGGGGGCAGCAACAGCCAGAAAACAAGTTTGTACGATCCCGGCGCGGGTTGGACCACGGGAACACCGATGAACATCGCGCGCGGCTATCAGGGCAGCGTGACTCTCTCGAACGGCGGCGTGCTGACTTACGGCGGATCGTGGAGCGGCGGATTGGGTTCGAAAACCGGCGAGGTTTGGACTGTTTCAGGGGGGTGGAGGGTCGTTTCAAACCTGATCGATGAGGCGTTGATGACCGGGGACACAGCCGGGGTCTACCGTTCGGACAACCACGCCTGGCTTTTCGCCGCCAGCAATGGCCGGGTTTTTCATGCAGGGCCCAGCAAGACCATGCACTGGCTCGATACGGCTGGCTCCGGGTTGGTGACGGCGGTTGGATCGCGCGGCACCAACGATGCGATGAACGGCAGCGCCGTGATGTACGACGTCGGCCGAATCCTCACGTTCGGCGGTGCGCCGTCGTATGAGAACACGGCAGCTACCGCTGAAGCCAACTTGATAGACATCCGTACCGGAGTCGCCGTGCGTTCTGTGGCGCCCATGGCCTATGCACGATCTTTCCACAGCAGCGTCTTGTTGCCGAGCGGCCAAATTGTGGTCATCGGCGGCCAGGCGTGGCCCAAGGTGTTCACCGAAGATCTGGCGGTGCTCAGCCCGGAATTATGGGATCCGCGTACGGAGACTTTCACTCGACTCGCCGCGACGTCGGTGCCGCGCGTGTATCACAGCGTCGCCTTGCTCCTGCCTGATGCGCGCGTACTCACTGGCGGCGGTGGACTCTGCGGCTCGTGCTCTACCAACCATCCGGACGTGCAAGTGCTGACTCCGCCCTACCTGCTAAACCCCGACGGGACGGCGGCCGTGCAGCCGCGAATCACGACGGCGCCCTCCCAGGCGGGGCTGGGCATGAGCGTCTCCGTCACCACGGACGTACCGGTCGCTTCTTTCGCTCTCGTGCGCATGTCGTCGATCACCCACTCGGTCAACAACGAACAGCGACGTGTTCCGCTCGCGGTCGCCGCGCAGTCCTCTCCTACGACGTATCAGCTCGCCCTGCCTTCCGACCCGGGTGTCGTTGTGCCAGGCTACTGGATGCTGTTCGCACTGACGGCAAACGGCGTTCCTAGCAAGGCATCGATCGTCAAAATCGGCTAGGAGGGAGGCGAGCGTGAGGGCGGCGGTGGTATGCCACAAACGTCTGTTTCGTTCTCGCCGGATGGCGTTCGCATTGGCGCTAGCGACAGGTTTCTCGGTTCCGATTGCAACCAGCGCACCCACCAACTCGGCGCCCTTGCACGGTGCTGCGATCTTTGATGGAAGGGAGCCTGTCGCCGCGCAACTGCGCGGACATGAGGAAATCCTTCCGACCTTCGCGACGCGATGCCAGAACTGCCACGCCCGCGATGTCATCACCACGGCGCTCGGTCCTCCACTCACTCCGCGCTCGCTGACCCAGCTGAAACCGCGTCGCGGCGGGCCAGAGAGCGCTTTCGATCTCGGAAGCTTCTGCCGGCTGCTGCGAACGGGCGTCGACCCCAGCGCAATCATGGTTCGCAGCGCAATGCCGGTATACCGACTCAGCGATCAGCAATGTACGGCGTTGTGGCTTTACCTCACCGTGACTGAGTCTGCGCCATGAACCCGCCACCCGAACATGACTTCTCCGCCGCGCGCCGACATTGCGCAATCGCGGTCGGATGCATTGCAGTACTGCCTACGCGGGCGTTTGCCGACTTGCACGATGCTGCCGGACCGGTGAAGCCGGCACGGCCGGTACCAGCCATCGTGGTAACGACCCAAGAGGGGCGGCAACGCCCTTTGCAGTCGCTTCTAGAAGGCAAGGTGTCTGCACTCCAGTTGATGTTCACCGGCTGCAGCAGCATCTGCCCGATCCAAGGGGCACTGTTCGCGGCGATAGAGCCTGCGTTGGCCGGTGCTTCGCTGCGTGATGCGCAGTTGCTTTCGGTCAGCATCGATCCGTTAGGCGACTCACCGGCGCAGCTTCAGACATGGCGGCGCAAGTTCTCGGCTGGAACCAACTGGCTTGCTGCCGTACCGACAGATCGTGACCTCCCTCGTCTTGTCTCTTGGATCGGAAACTCGTCGACCGACATCCTCGACCGCCATACCACCCAAATCCTGATAGTGGACCGGGCGGCCCGGCTGACTTGGCGCAGCACCGACCTTCCCGCGGCGCGTGAAGTCTTGGCGGTGCTGCGCGCTGTGCACAACACCTGACGACCCACTGACCCGACCTCGGCAACCACTTCATTGGCCCGGTGTACCGCCGGACCGAGGAGCGTTCGATATCCGGCGGGCGCCGTTCGCCGTGCTGCTTCGCAGATCGCGTCGATGTCCTACGCAACCAAGAGGTGCCGCGTGCCGATCTGCCGATAGACTCGCACGACCATTGCTTCCTCGATCCGCCAGGAGTACCGCGTCGTGACCGATTCGAGCCGTCGGCGAAGCCTGCCCGCCGCCCCGTCGTCACAGATCGTCGCCGATCGCCAAGGGGGTACCCGAACCAACATTGCGGTTTCGGTCCATCGACCGACCATGTCACTGACGCTGCGGGCGGCGACTCTGGCCGTTGTATTCGTCGCTTGCCTCGTGGTGCTTGGCCCGCTCGGGCTGGAACCGCCGAACTTGTTTGACGAAGGGTTCGTCGTGTCGGGCGCGATGATGATCCTGCGTGGTTGGACGGTTGCGCGCGACTTCTACGTTCTCTATGGTCCGGCGCAGTACTACGTATTGGCATCGCTGTACCACCTATTTGGTGAAGATCTGTTCGTTGGTCGAGCGTTCGCGCTGCTGACCATGGCGGCGCTCGGCACGGCGATCGCTGCCGCCACCTTGGTTACGACCCGCGACAGGCTGGGGTGGATGGTCTTCTCGCTCTCCGCCTACTTGGCCGTGGCCAGCGTCTGTGCCCCGTCGCCGTCGTATCCGGCGCTGCCGTCAGCGCTGCTCCTCATGGTGTCGGTCGACGGGTTCCGGCGCTGGTACGTCGACGGCTCGAACCGCTCGCTTGTCGCGGCGTCGCTCGCAGTTGCTGTGGCGGGCTTGTTTCGCTGGGACTTCGGTCTGTTCGGCGCCTGCGCGCACATCGCGGCGATGCTGCTCGTTTCGCGGGATCGCCGTTCGTCTGGCGCGGCGCGGTCCTTGGCATTGTTCGTGCTGCCGTGGCTGACCCTCTTCGGTGGCGGCATGGCGCTGTTTGTGATGGTCGGCGGCGCAGCGCGATGGTTCGCGGAAGTGCCCGGTTTCTCGCTGCGAGAGTTCGATGATTGGCGCGGCATCTCGTTCATCGCCCCGACACTCAGGTCTCTCATCGAAGGTTGGTCATCGGCCGATCCGCGACTGGTGGCGACCTCGGCCCTGCGGCTCGGCTTCGCCGCGCTGCCATTCATCGTCGTCCCCGCCACGCTGGTGAAGGTTGTCAGGGCGCTGGTGCTTGGGCAGCGGCTCGCGCCGACCGATGTGTCTGCACTCATGCTGGCATTGATCGCCTTGACGCTGCTCAATCAGATGCGGGTCCGCCCTGGTGTTGCGCAAGGCTTTCCAGCATTCGTGCTGTCGACGCCGCTGATCGGATACTGCCTGCGCAACTTCGGCGAGCGACGCATTCGCGCCACCCAGCGAGTCGTGGTCCTGGGCACGGCGATAGCCCTGCTTCTGCCCGTGTCGCTCTACAAGGCCTACTCCTCACTGAGGAACGCCACACCGTGGCAGGGGGAGGGGCGCGCATCGCACTTGCACATCCCGGCGCAGCGATCCGTAGAGTTGGCCGAGTATCCCGGTCTGGTTGCCTTCGTTCGCGACGCCACCTCGCCGGAGGAGGCGATTTACTCCGGCCCTGCCGACACGAGCCGGCTGTTCTGGAACGATGCCGCTCTGTACTTCCTGGCAGGGCGGCCGGCCGCGACGCGCTGGATTCAAATGGACCCGGGGCTGTCGAACACTGCCGATAGCCAGCGCGAGATCGTCGCTGCCCTTGAGCGCCACCGCGTCCGGGTCGTGGTGTTGTGGGCGCAGTGGTCGAACGAGCCAAACAGGTCTTCCCGATCGAACGACGTTCACATCCTGGACTCATTCTTGCAAGGCAATTTCGTGACGGCTCGCCGATTCGGCGACCACGAAGTTCTGATCCGGAGGGCGTCGGCCCGCATCGGCGACGCGCCCGCACCGACCGGCCCCTCCCCCTCGAGCCGCAGCTGACCGACGCGACAGTGACATCACCGAACGCAACCGATTCCCTGCCTGCACGGCGCGCGGAGGTCGCCGTCATCGGCGCCGGGCCGATGGGCCTGGCCGCCGCGCTGCGGCTCGCCGGGCGCGGGGCGCGCGTCACCGTTCTCGAGCGCGACGACCGGCTCGGCGGCATGTCGGCCCACTTCGACTTCGAGGGCACGCGCCTGGAGCGCTACTACCACTTCGTCTGCGCGCCCGACCAGACCACCTTCGACTACCTGCGCGAGTTCGGTCTCGAGGATCGGCTGCGCTGGGCCGACACGCACATGGGCTTCTACTGGAACGGCCGCCTGCACGATTGGGGCAACCCGCAGGCGATGCTCGGGTTCCCGGGCCTGAGCTTCGTGCAGAAGCTGCGCTACGGCGCGCACGTGATGCGCGCCAAGGCGATCCGCGACTGGCGCCCGTACGACCGCATCACGTCGACCGAATGGGTGCAGCGCTGGATCGGCCAACCGGCCTACGAGGTGATGTGGCGCAGCCTGTTCCACTACAAGTTCTACGAGCACCAGGATGCGCTGTCGGCGGCGTGGCTCGGCACCCGCATCAAGCGCGTCGCGCTGTCGCGCAAGAGCATCTTCCAGGAGCGCCTGGGCTACCTCGACGGCGGCTCCGAGGTGCTGCTCGACGCGCTGGCGAAGCGCATCGGCGAGCTCGGCGGCTCGATCGAGCTGTCGCGCGCGGTCGAGAGCGTGCAGGTCGAGGGCGAGGGCGCGCAGCGCCGCGTGCGGGGCCTGCGCATCGGTGGCCAGGATCGTGCTTTCGATGCGGTGGTGAGTACCGTGCCGTTGCCGTTCGTCCCCGCGCTGGTGCCCGACCTGCCGGCCGATGAGCGCGCGCGCATCGAAGCCGTGCGCAACGTCGGCGTCGTCTGCGTGATCCTGAAGCTGAAGCGGCCGTTCACGCGCAACTTCTGGCTCAACATCAACGACCCGCGGCTGCAGATCCCCGGGCTGATCGAATACACCAACCTGAACCCGCTCGACGGGCACTCGATCGTCTACGCGCCGTTCTACATGCCGCAGACGCACCCGAAGTACGAGCGGCCAATCCAGGCGTTCATCGACGAGACGCTCGATTGCCTCGCAACGATCCGGCCCGATTTCGACCGGCGCGATGTGCTCGCCGCGACCGCGTCGCGTTACCGTTTCGCGCAGACCGTCTGCACGCCCGGCTTCTATGATGCGTTGCCGCCGATGCGCAGCGCGCTGCCCGGCTTCTTCATGGCCGACACCTCGTACTACTACCCCGAAGACCGCTCGATCTCCGAGAGCCTGCGCACCGGCGAGCGGCTCGCGCAGGCCGTGCAGGAGGCGGCGGCATGAATGCGGCCGCGGTGGCCGCGGCGCGCCGGGGCGAGTTGGCGCGGCCACTGGTGATCGATCTCGACGGCACGCTGGTGCGCTCCGACCTGCTGCACGAATCGATCGTCCGGCTCGTGTTCCGCAAGCCCGAGCTGCTGTGGGCGATGCTGCAATGGCTGCTGCGCGGCAAGGCCTTCTTCAAGCAGCAGGTCGCGTCGCAGACGCAGCTGGATACCGACACGCTGCCGTACGAGCCCGCGCTCGTCGACTGGATTCGCGGGGAACGCGAGAGCGGGCGCTCGGTCGTGCTCTGCACCGCCTCCGACAGCCGCTACGCCGAGCAGGTCGCGAAGGCGACCGGCCTGTTCGACGATGTGATGGCCAGCGACGGCACCACCAACCTGTCCGCGCACCACAAGGCCGACGCGCTGGTCCAGCGCTACGGCCGCGGCGGCTTCGACTACGCGGGCAACTCACGCGCCGACATCCCGGTGTGGTCGGTGTCGCACAGCGCGATCGTGGTCGGCGCCGGTGCGTCGATCCGCGCTGCGGCGGCGAACGTCGCGCCGGTCGAGCGCGAGATCGCGCGGCCGGCGCCGCCGTGGCGGGCCTGGGTCTCGGCACTGCGGCTGCGCCAGTGGGTCAAGAACGTGCTCGTGTTCCTGCCGCTGGTCGGCGCGCACCAGTTCACCAACCTGCCGATGGCGATCACCGTCGCGCTGGCGACGCTCGCGTTCTGCCTGTGCGCGTCGTCGGTGTACCTCGTCAACGACCTGCTCGACATCGAGAGCGATCGGCGCCACCCGCGCAAGCGGCTGCGACCGTTCGCCGCCGGCGTGCTGTCGATTCCGCAGGGGCTGGTCGTGAGCCTGCTGCTGGTGGTGGCCGCGTTCGGACTTGCGTTCGGCGGCGTCAACCTCGAATTCGCCGCGTGGCTGGCCGCGTACCTCGCCGTTACCGCCTGCTATTCGTTCTGGCTCAAGCGCAAGATGCTGGTCGACTCGCTCGTGCTCGCCGGGCTGTACACGCTGCGCGTGCTGGCCGGCGGCGCGGCGGCCGGGCTGCCGCCCGGCTTCTGGCTGCTCGCGTTCTCGATGTTCCTGTTCCTGAGCCTCGCGCTGGTGAAGCGCTACTCCGAGCTGAGGCAGACGTTCCTGCGCGGGCGCGCCCGCACGCCCGGCCGCGACTACATGGTCGAAGACCTGCCGCTGGTCGAAATGCTCGGCATCGCGTCGGGCTTCACCGCGGTCCTGGTGCTCGCGATGTACATCAACGGCGACACGGTCACCCGGCTGTATCCGCACCAGCAGCTCATCTGGCTCACGGTGCCGGTGATGTTGTACTGGGTCAGCCGGCTGTGGCTGAAGGCGCACCGTGGCGAGCTCGACGACGACCCGATCGTGTTCGCGCTGCGCGACCGGCTGAGCCAGGTCACGATCCTGCTGTTCTTCGGGGCCTTGCTGCTGGCGAGCCTGACCTGATGCAGGCGCCGCTCAACGCGTGGGGGCGACTCTCGCGCGACGAGCACGTCGTGGTGGCGCTGCGCCACCGCGCTGCGGCGCGCGCGCAGATCGTCGCGTCGGCCCGGCCGGGGATCGCGTACGGCAACGGCCGCAGCTACGGCGACGAGGCGCTCAACCGCGGCGGCACCGCCTGGCTCACGCGCGGCCTCGACCGCTTCCTCGCGTTCGACACCGCGAGCGGCGTGCTGCGCTGCGAGGCCGGCGTGACGCTCGCCGACCTCATCGCGGTCGCGCTGCCGCGGGGCTGGTTCGTGCCGGTCACGCCGGGCACCCAGTTCGTGACGCTTGGCGGCGCGGTCGCGAACGACGTGCACGGCAAGAACCACCACCGCGCCGGCACGCTCGGCGAGCACGTCGTCGCGCTCACGCTGGTGCGCAGCGACGGCGAGCAGATCGCGTGCGGGCCGCGGCAGCGGCCCGAGTGGTTCGCCGCGACCATCGGCGGCCTCGGGCTGACCGGTGTGATCGTCGACGTGACGCTGCAGCTGCGCCGCGTCGCCGGGCCGTGGATCGACACGCGCACCGAGACCTTCGAGTCGCTCGACGAGTTCTTCGCGCTGTCGGCGCGCGACGCCGACGCGGTCGAGTACTCGGTCGCGTGGGTCGACTGCGGCGGCGGCAGCGCCGGCCGCGTGCGCGGTGCGTTCTTCAGCGGTGACCATGCCGACGAGCGCGCGCCGCTGCCGCCCGAGCGAGCGCGGTCGGCGCGATGGCTGCCGACGCTGCGCTGGGTCCGGCCGGCGACGACGCGCGCGTTCAACGCGTTGTACTTCCGCCGCTGCGCCGCGAAGCCGGCGCGCGCGCTGCAGTCTTACCGCGCATTCTTCTACCCGCTCGACGGCATCCTGGAATGGAATCGCCTGTACGGTCAATCCGGCTTCTACCAGTACCAGTGCGTGGTGCCGCAGGCGGTGCAGCGCGACGCCACCGACGCGTTGCTGCGGGCGGTGGCCGCGTCGGGCAGCGCCTCGTTCCTGAGCGTGCTGAAGACGTTTGGCGAGCGTCGCGCGCCGGGCCTGCTCAGCTTCCCGATGGCCGGCACGACATTGGCGCTCGACTTCCCGAACGACGGTGCGGCGACGCAGCGCTTGTTCGATCGCCTGAACGCGATCGTGGCCGCTGCGGGCGGGCGGCTGTATGCCGCGAAGGACGCTCTGATGCCGGCAGCGCTGTTCCGGCAAGGCTATCCACGACTCGACGAATTTCTGCGATTCCGCGATCCGGGCATTTCCTCCGAGATGTCACGTCGCCTCCTGGGTCACTGAACCATGGCCGAACGCCTGCTGATCATCGGCGCCACCTCGGCGATCGCGAATGCGCTGGCGCGCCGGTTCGCGGCGCGCGGCGCGCGGCTGTTCCTCGTCGCGCGCAGCGAGGCGCTGCTCGCCGACCACGCGGCCGACCTGCGGGTGCGCGGCGCCGCCGACGTGCAGGCCGCCGTGCTCGACGCGAACGACACGCCACGCCACGACGGCGTGCTCGGCACGGCGTTCGTCGCCTTCGACGGGTTCGACGCGGCGCTGGTCGCGCACGGCACGCTGCCCGATCAGGCCGCCTGCGAGGCCTCGACCGATGCGGCGCTGGCCGAGTTCGACACCAACGCGCGGTCCACGATCGCGCTGCTCACGGCGCTGGCGAGCCGCTTCGAGGCGCAGCGCGCCGGTGTGCTCGCGGTGATCAGCTCACCGGCCGGCGAGCGCGGGCGCGCCAGCAACTACGTCTACGGTGCGGCCAAGGCGGCGGTCACGGCGTTCGCGTCCGGCCTGCGCCAGCGGCTCGTGCGCCACGGCGTTCGCGTCCTGACGATCGTGCCGGGCTTTGTCGACACGCCGATGACCGCGGCGTTCCAGAAAGGTGCACTGTGGGCCACGCCCGAGCGCGTCGCCGCCGACATCGACCGCGCACTCGCCGGCGGCTTCGGCACCGTCTACACGCCGTGGTTCTGGCGCTGGATCATGCTGATCATTCGCAGCCTGCCCGAGCGCGTGTTCGTCAAGCTGAAGCTGTGAGGCGGTCAGCATCTTCGATGGCTGTCGACCCCCACCGCCGCGCTGTGCGCGGCCATGTTCGCGCTCACCGCCGCGCCATCGCAGGCCGGCGCTAGCCGCGACGCACAATCGGTGGGCCGAGGAGCCCGCCGAATGACCCACCCCGTCCGCACCGTCCCCACCACGCCGATCGCCGGCCAGCGCCCCGGCACCTCGGGGCTGCGCAAGAAGGTCGCGCTGTTCCAGCAGCCGTCGTATCTGGAGAACTTCGTCCAGGCGATCTTCGATTCGCTCGAGGGCTTTGCGGGCCAGACACTGGTGCTCGGTGGCGACGGCCGCTTCCACAACGACGTGGCGATCCAAGTGATCCTGCGCATCGCCGCGGCCAACGGCTTCGGCCGCGTGCTGGTCGGGCAGCGCGGCATCCTGTCGACGCCGGCGGCGAGCTGCGTGATCCGCAAGCACGGCGCGTTCGGCGGCATCATCCTGTCGGCCAGCCACAACCCCGGCGGGCCCGACGGCGACTTCGGCATCAAATACAACACCGGCAACGGCGGCCCGGCGCCGGAGAAGATCACCGAGGCGATCTACGCCCACACCCAGACGATCTCGCGCTGGCTGACGCTCGACACGCCCGATGTCGACCTCGCGGTGCGCGGTGTCACGCCGCTCGGCGCGATGGCGGTCGAGGTGATCGACCCGGTCGCCGACCACGCCGAGCTGCTTGCGACGCTGTTCGACTTCGAGCGCATCGGCACGCTGCTGCGCTCGGGCACGTTTCGGATGTGCTTCGACGCGATGCATGCAGTCACCGGCCCATACGCGCACGAGATCTTCGTCAAGCGCCTCGGTGCGCCGGCCGCCAGCGTGATCAACGGCGAGCCGCTGCCTGACTTCGGCGGCGGCCACCCCGACCCGAACCCGACCTACACCGAAGACCTGATCGGGCGCATGAACGGCCCCGATGCACCGGATTTCGGCGCCGCGAGTGACGGCGACGGCGACCGCAACATGATCGTCGGCCGGCACTTCATCGTCACGCCGAGCGACAGCCTCGCGGTGCTGGCTGCGAACGCGACGCTCGTGCCTGGCTACGCGGCGGGCCTGAAGGGCGTGGCGCGCTCGATGCCGACGAGCGCGGCGGTCGATCGCGTCGCCGCGCAGCTCGGCATCCGCTGCTTCGAGACCCCGACCGGCTGGAAATTCTTCGGCAACCTGCTCGACGCCGGCGAAGTCACGCTGTGCGGCGAAGAGAGCGCCGGCACCGGCAGCGATCATGTGCGCGAGAAGGACGGCGTCTGGGCCGTGCTGTTCTGGCTCAACATCCTCGCGGTGCGCGGCGAGTCGGTCGAGCAGGTGGTGCGCGGCCACTGGCGGCGCTTCGGCCGCAACGTCTACTCGCGCCACGACTACGAAGGCGTCGACAGCGCCGCGGCCAACGCCCTGATGACGCAGCTGCGCGCCTCGCTCGCGACGCTGCCGGGCCGCACGAT
>DATMIN010000323.1:0-2608 GCA_035554275.1 Burkholderiaceae bacterium | reverse complement strand
TGTTCGGCGGCCGCATCGCCGAGGAAATCTTCGTCGGCGAGATGACGACCGGCGCGAGCAACGACTTCGAGCGCGCCACCCACATCGCGCGCGACATGGTCACCCGCTACGGCATGACCGACGCGCTCGGCACGATGGTCTACGCCGAGAACGAGGGCGAGGTCTTCCTCGGCCGCTCGGTCACGAAGACGACGACGATGAGCGAGCAGACGATGCAGGCGGTCGATCGCGAGATTCGCCGCATCATCGACGAGCAGTACGCGGTCGCGCGCAAGCTGATCGAGGACAACAAGGACAAGATGCACGCGATGGCCAACGCACTGCTCGAGTACGAGACGATCGACACCGAACAGATCGACGACATCATGGACGGCCGCCCGCCGCGGCCGCCGAAGGACTGGACGGCGTCGATGAGCAAGACCGTCCCGCCGACGCCGCCGGCCGCCCCGGGCACCGCGGCCGCCGCGGCGTAACGCTGCGCGAACGCTTCGCGGGGCAGGACAGCGGGGGCCTTTGGGCCCCCTTCTCTTTGGCTGACTTGGCTGATCTATGCACTGGCAGACCACGCGCTTCCGGATCGCGCTCGATCGCCCGCTGGTGATGGGCATCGTCAACCTGACGCCCGACTCGTTCTCCGACGGCGGCGCGCTTGCCGATGCGCGCGCGGGAATCGCGCACTGCGAGCGGCTGCTGGCCGACGGCGCCGACATCCTCGATCTCGGCGGCGAATCGACGCGGCCCGGCTCGCTGCCGGTACCGGCCGACGAGGAACTCGCCCGCGTGCTGCCGGTGCTCGACGCGGCGCTCGGCCTCGGCTGCCCGATCTCGATCGACACCAACAAGCCGGCGGTGATGGCCGCGGTGCTGGCGCGCGGCGCCGACATCGTCAACGACATCAACGCGCTGCAAGCGCCCGGTGCGCTCGACGTGGTCGCCGCGCACGCGACGTGCGGCGTGTGCCTGATGCACATGCGCGGCACGCCGGCCTCGATGCAGCAGCGACCGCATTACGACGGCGACGTGATCGACGAGGTCGCGGCGTTCCTGCGCGCGCGCGTCGGGGCGCTGGCCGGGCGCGGCATCGCCGCCGAGCGCATCGCGCTCGACCCGGGCATCGGCTTCGGCAAGAGCGTCGAGCACAACATCGCGCTGCTGCGGCGCCAGCGCGAGTTGCTGGCGCTCGGGCGGCCGCTGCTGGTGGGCTGGTCGCGCAAGTCGACGCTCGGCGCGATCACCGGCCGCGCGGTCGGCGAGCGGCTGGCGGCCAGTGTCGCCGCGGCGCTTGCGGCGATACAACTCGGCGCGAGCGTCGTGCGCGTGCACGATGTGGCCGCGACGGTCGATGCGCTGAAGGTCTGGCGGGCCGCGGGGCTGGGCGCCGGATAATCGCCGCGATGAGCAGAACCTACTTCGGCACCGACGGCATCCGCGGCACGGTCGGCCAGCCGCCGATCACCGCCGACTTCATGCTGCGCCTCGGCCACGCCGTCGGCCGCGTGATGAAGGCCGGCGAGGCGCGCCCGACCGTGCTGATCGGCAAGGACACGCGGATCTCCGGCTACATGATCGAGTCGGCGCTCGAGGCCGGCTTCGCCTCGGCCGGTGTCGACGTGCTGCTGACCGGGCCGCTGCCCACGCCCGGCGTGGCCTACCTGACGCGGGCGCTGCGCCTGAGCCTGGGCGTGGTGATCAGCGCCTCGCACAACGCCTTCGGCGACAACGGCATCAAGTTCTTCTCGGCACGGGGCGAGAAGCTGCCCGACGCGTGGGAGCGCGAGGTCGAGGCGGCGCTCGAAGAAGCGCCGCAGTGGGTCGACTCGGCGAGCCTCGGCAAGGCGCGCCGCATCGACGACGCGCGCGGGCGCTACATCGAGTTCTGCAAAGGCACGTTCGGCAGCGAGCTGTCGCTGAAGGGGCTGAAGATCGTCGTCGACGCGGCGCACGGCGCGGCGTACCACGTCGCGCCCGACGTCTTCCACGAGCTCGGTGCCGAGGTCGTGCCGATCGGCTGCAGCCCGAACGGCACGAACATCAACGCCGGCTTCGGCGCCACCGCGCCGGCCGCGCTGGTGGCTGCGGTGGCGGCAAACAATGCCGACTACGGCGTCGCGCTTGACGGTGACGCCGACCGGCTGCAACTCGTCGACCGCGCCGGGCGCCTGTACAACGGCGACGAGCTGCTCTACGTGATGGTGCTCGACCGGCTCGCGCAGGGCCTGCCGCTGGCCGGTGTGGTCGGCACGCAGATGACGAACATGGCGGTCGAGCTGGCGCTGCGCGAGCGCGGCGTGCCGTTCGTGCGGGCGCGCGTCGGCGATCGTTACGTGCTCGAGGAGCTGGTCGCGCGCGGCTGGGTGCTCGGCGGCGAGGGCTCGGGCCACCTGCTCGCACTCGACCGCCACACCACCGGCGACGGCATCGTCAGCAGCCTGATGGTGCTGCAGACGGTGCTGCGCAGCGGCCGGCCGCTGCCCGCGCTGCTGGAAGACATCGCGCTGTTCCCGCAGACGCTGATCAACGTGCGCCTCGCGCCCGGCACCGACTGGGCCGCGAGCCCGGGCCTGTCGACCGCGCAGGCGCAGGTCGAGCGCGAACTCGGCGGGCAGGG
>DATMIN010000322.1:0-3424 GCA_035554275.1 Burkholderiaceae bacterium | reverse complement strand
GGCGTGGCCGCGGCGGCTTGCGCCGGCGCCGCGGCATCGGTGGGCGCGGCCGGGCGCTGCGCTTTCACGAGGATCGCCAGGCGCGAGCGCAGGTCGGCCAGGCCAGCCGGCGACCAGTCCCACACCAGCCGCTCGAGCTGGGCCAGCGCCTTCGCGAGCACCGGCGGCGGCAGCGCCTCGACGGCGCTCAGGCCCTCGGTGCGCAGCGTGCGCTCGACGACGTCGAGGTGGCGCATCAGCGTGCGCGATTCGGGGTGCTGCTCGAGCAGCGTGTAGAGCTCGCGCCGCATCAGCTTCGTGCGGCGGCGCCGTTCCTCGCGCGCCTGGGTGCGGGCCGCGTCGGCCGGCAGCCGCGAGCTGCCGGCGACGGGGCGGTCGAGCAGGCGCCGCACCGTCGTGATCGACTGACCGAGTTGCGCTTTGAGGTCGTTCAGCATGACGGCACCGCGGGAGTTGTCGGGGCAGAAGCCTCCGAGAGTGCGAACCGTAACCGAGTGTCGCGCGGCGCGGGCGTGCAAATGTCGCAACGCGCGGGCGCGCCGCACGGCCGCGCGCGCAAGGCGTCACGATCGCACGCCGCGGCGCGCGTGGCGTCAGAGGCTGCCGGTCGCGCGCAGCTTCTCGAGCCGCAGCGCGAGGTGCTGCTGCAGCTCGGCCAGGCGCTGGCGCATCGCTTCGGCGCCGGGCGCGTCGGGGTCGGTGGCGATCACCTCGCGCAGCGCGGCGATCTGCTTCATCGTCTCGACCTCGGGCGGCACGAAGCCGGCCTCCTTCAGCGCCTTGAACGCCAGGCGCAGCTCTTCGGGCGTCTGCGCGTAGCCGTCCTCGAGGTCGAGCGGCTTGCCCCAGCTCGGCGCCGACTGCAGCTCGCCGCTGCGTTGGGCGTCGCGCAGGCTCTGCGCGATCTGTTCGTCGATCGTCGGCATGGTCGTCGTCCCTTCAGTCGATCGGATGCGGCGCGCCGAGGCGCGCGGCCCAGTGCGCCGTCAGCGGTGTCATCGGCTTGGCCAGGCGCCGCTCGTTCAGCAGCGCGCGGCCGATCGCTTGCCCGTCGGAGCGGTCGCGCGAGCGCGCGGCGGCGGCGAGCAGCGTCTGGTCGATCAGGTCGCGCTGCGCGTGGCTGCCGCCGAAGCGGTGCGCCACCGCGCGCAGCGGGTAGAGCAGCGCGAGCGCGGCGCCGGCGTCGCCGCGCTCGAACGCGATCAGCGCCTGCATCAGCGGCACCCCGACCTCGCGCGCCATCGCGCCGTTGTCGGCCGCATCGGGCCGCGCGGCGCGCTCGATCACCGCGCGCAGCAGCGCCTCGGCGCGCCCGAGGTCGCCGCTGCCGAGCAGCGCGAGCAGCGCGTGGACGTCGTTGAATGCATAGTGGCCGGCGTGCCCGAGCGGATCGCCCCAGTCGGCGGCGAGGGCCTGCCAGCGCGGGCCGGTGTCGACGCCGAGCAGCCGCAGCCGCCACAGCAGCGCGGCCGCGTCGAGCCACTGCAGGTTGACGCCAGCCGCCGCGCCGGCGATGGCGGCGTCGTACAGCGCAAGCGCGCCGGCGGTGTCGAGCGCCTCGAGCCGGAACAGCCCGAGGTGCCACCACAGGTGCACCGCGAGGCCGTTGTCGGCCCAGTCGGTGCGGCGCGCTTCGAGCCACGCCGCGCCCTCGGTGTGGCGGCCCTGCATCTCCATCACGTGCGCGACGGCGTGGATCGCCCACGGCCCGCGCGGATCGCGTTCGAGCGCGGCGCGGCCGGCCTGCTCGGCGGCGCCGTAGAGGTTGCATTCCTCGAGGCCGAACGCGTGCATGCCGAGCACGAACGGCTGCAGCGGATCGTCGCGCGGCCACTCGGGCAGCACGCGCGCCACGCGGGCGCGCAGGTTGCGCGCATCGCCGCGGTAGAAGTCGAACAGGTGCGCGGCACCGAGCGCGAGCGCATCAAGCGGGTCGGCGAGCAGCAGCGCGTCCCAGCGCGCGCAGGCGTCGTGCCAGCGGCCGGCGAGCGCGGCCCTCGCGGCTTCGAAGTGGCCGCGCTCGGGCGCGCTCGCGTCGGCCATCAGCGGCTCGGCGTCGGCGAGCGATTGGCGCGCGAGCGGCAGCATCGCGGGCTCGGTCAGCGTCAGCACGAACACCGCCTTGACGACGTGCGCCAAGCCCCAGCGCGGCGCCGCGGCGAGCGTCGCGTCGAACGCGGCGAGCGGGTCGCCGTAGAACGAGACGAAGTGCCACAGGCCGCGCGCGTAGAGCTCGCGCGCCTCGGCCGGCGCCGTGGCCGAGAGCGTGGTCGGCGGCGCGCTCATCGCTCGGCTCTCAGGCCGCCGGCGGCACCGGCCACGGCCGCTGTGCGGGGCGGATCTGCTCCCACGCGCGCGCCACCTGCAGCACGCCGAGATCGTCGAAGCGCTGGCCGACGATCTGCAGCCCGATCGGCAGCCCGCCCTCGGTGTAGCCGGCGTTGATGCTCGCGGCCGGCTGCTCGCTCATGTTGAACGGCAGCGTGAACGCGATGTGCTCGAACGGCGTGGCTGGGTCGTTGGTCGGCCCCGGCAGCTCGGCGGCGTAGGCGGGCATCGGCGCGGTCGGGCTCAGCAGCACGTCGAACGGCGCTTGATCCTTGGGATGCATGGCCGCGACCGCGGCCTCGCGCATCGCGCCCATCTGGCTGTAGCCACGGAACACGCGCTCGCCCGACAGCCCCTCGCCGCCGCGGGCCCAGTCGACGATGTACGGCAGCACCCGATCGCGGCGCTCCCGTGGCAGTGCGGAAAGGTCGAGCCACGAGCGGGTGCGCCAGAAGTCGTCGATGCCGTCGATCATCGCGCGCGTCATGAACGCCGGGATCGGCGTGACGATCGCGCCGGCGGCCTCGAAGCGCCGCGCCGCGGCCTCGATCGTGGCGCGCACCTCGGGCTCGACGGCCCAGCCCCAGCCGGCGTCGAGCAGCAGCCCGATCTTCAAACCATTCGGCAGGCCGCGCACGTCGCGCTCCAGATCGGTCCAGTCGATCGGCTGGTACGGCAGGCTCATCGTGTCGCGCGCGTCGGGAAGGCTCAGCGTGGCCATCAGCAGCGCGGCGTCGGCCACCGTGCGCGTCATCGGCCCGGCGACGCGCCCGGCGTACGGGGGAAAGATCGGCACGCGCCCGAGGCTCGGCTTCAGCGCGACGATGCCGCACCAGCCGGCCGGCAGCCGCACCGAGCCGCCGATGTCGGTGCCCACGTGCAGCGGGCCGTAGCCGGCGGCGGCCGCCGCGGCGGCGCCGGCGCTGCTGCCGCCGGGGTTCTTCGACAGATCCCACGGGTTGCGCGTCAGCGCGTGGAAGCTCGACAGGCCCGACGACAACATGCCCTGGTCGGGCATCGTCGTCTTGCACACGATCACCGCGCCGGCCTCGCGCAGCCGCGCCGCCGGTGGCGCGTCGCGCTCGGCCGGTACCAG
>DATMIN010000321.1:0-3733 GCA_035554275.1 Burkholderiaceae bacterium | reverse complement strand
GCACCACCGACTTTATCTTCGCGGCTTTCTCCGAGGAATTCGGTCTGGTGGGCAACCTGCTGCTGATCGCCGCGTTCCTGTTTCTGGTCCTGCGCGCCATGACCATAGCGCTCGAAGCCCCGACGGTTTTTTCGCGCCTGCTGGCCGGCGCGCTGGCGATGACTTTTTTCTCCTACGCGTTCGTGAACATGGGCATGGTCAGCGGCATCCTGCCGGTGGTGGGCGTGCCGCTGCCGTTCATCAGCTACGGCGGCACCGCGATGGTCACGCTCGGGCTGGGCCTGGGGATCCTGATGTCGATCTCGAAGAGCCGGCGGTTGATACAGAGCTAGAACGCGAGAGCGAAGGGCGAGGGGCCCCGTTTACGGGGATCGACCAGCGAAGCGTTCGGCGAGTGCGCCGGCCTCGATGGCCGGCGCGCGAGTCTCGGGCTGCACTGCCGCCGGGCTCGCCGGCAGCCGCACCGTGATCAGCGTGCCCGGCGTCGCGCCGCGCTGGCTCGATTCGGTGACCGTGATCTCGGCCCCGTGCTGCAGCGCGATCTCGCGCACGATCGCCAGGCCCAGCCCCGAGCCGTCGACCTCGGTGCCGAGCGAGCGGTAGAACGGCTGGAACACCAGCTCGCGCTCGCCCGGCGCGATGCCGGGGCCGGAGTCTTCGACCTGCAGCACGACGACCTGGCCGAACGGATCTTCGATCACGCGCACCGTCGCCGTGCCGCCGGCCGGGGTGTACTGCAGCGCGTTGTCGACGAGGTTGCGGATCAGCTCGCGCAGCAGCAGCGCGTGGCCGAGCACCTGCGGCGCGCGCCGCGCGCCGGGCTCGGCCGGGCCTTCGTAGCCGAGGTCGATGCGCTTCTCGAGCGCGCGCGGCACGAAGTCGCGCACCGTCTCGGTCGCCAGCCGCGCGACGTTCACCGGCGTGCGCTGCGCGACCTGCTGCTGGTTCTCGGCACGCGCCATCGCGAGCAGCTGGTTGACCATGTGAGCGGCGCTCTGGCTCGAGCGCGCGATCTGCTGCAGCGATTTCTTCAGCGCCTGCGGGTCGTGCTGGCCGGCATCGATCTGGCGCTGCGCCAGCTCGGCCTGGGTGCGCAGCCCGGCCAGCGGCGTCTTCAGCTGGTGCGCGGCGTCGGCGAGAAAGTGCTTCTGGGCGCGCAGCGACTGGTCCAGCCGCGCCAGCAGGTCGTTGATCGCGCGCACCAGCGGCGAGACTTCTTCGGGCGCGTCGCGCTCGTCGATCGGGCTCAGGTCGTTCGCGTCGCGGCGCCGGATGCGCTGCTGCAGCTCGCCGAGCGGCGCGATGCCGCGCGCCAGCGCGAGCCACACCAGCAGCACCGCGAGCGGCAGGATCACGAACTGCGGCAGGATCACGCCCTTGATGATCTCGGTGGCCAGGCGCGAGCGCTTGCCGAGCGTCTCGGCCACCTGCACCAGCGGCGCTTCGGCCGGCGGCGCGCCGGCGCGGCCGCCGGGCCGGTCGGCGACATTGACCCACAGGTAGGCCACGCGCACGCTGTCGCCGTTCAGCGTCTCGTCGCGAAAGCGCACCTCGCCGGGCGGGGCGCGGTCTTCGTCGCCGGGCACCGGCAGCGCGGCGTCGCCGCTGAGGTACTCGCCGCGCAGGCCGAGCACCTGGTAGTAGATGTCGTCGGCCTCGTCGGTGTGCAGGATCTCGGCGGCCGCGGCCGGCAGCCGGAACGTCGCCTGCGACCGGCCCGCTTCCGCGCGCACCGTCACCTCTTTCGCGAGCACGCGCACCATCTCGCCGAGTTCGCGGTCGAACGGCTTGTTGGCGATGCCCTGCGCGACCAGCCACGTCAGCACCACGCTCATCGGCCACAGCAGCAGCAGCGGCGCGAGCATCCAGTCGAGGATCTCGCCGAACAGCGAGCGCTGCTCGCGGGGCCGCGGCTCGGGCGCGCTCAAGGCGCGATCTTCTCCAGGCAGTAGCCGAGGCCGCGCACGGTGGCGATGCGCACCGGGCCCTGCTCGATCTTCTTGCGCAGGCGGTGGATGTAGACCTCGATCGCGTTGTTGCTGACCTCCTCGCCCCACTCGCACAGGCGCTCGACGAGCTGCTCCTTGCTGACCAGGCGCCCGGCGCGCTGCAGCAGCACCTCCAGCAGCGAGAGCTCGCGCGCGGAGAGCTCGACCATCTGCTCGTTGAGGTAAGCCACGCGCCCGGTCGCGTCGAAGCTGAGCGGGCCGTGCTTGATCACCGCCGAGGCGGTGCCCAGGCCGCGCCGCGTCAGCGCGCGCACGCGGGCTTCGAGCTCCTGGAGCGAGAACGGCTTGGCCATGTAGTCGTCGGCGCCGAGATCGAGGCCCTTGACGCGCTGCTCGACGCTGTCGGCGGCCGTGAGGATCAGCACCGGCACGCTCGCGCCGCGCGCCCGGAGCTTGCGCAGCACCTCGAGGCCGTGCATCTTCGGCAGGCCGAGGTCGAGGATCAGCAGGTCGAATTCGTGCGACGTGAGTGCGGCGTCGGCCTGCGTGCCGCTGCCGACCTGATCGACCGAATAGCCGGCGTTGCGCAACGAGCGCAGCAACCCGTCGGCCAGGACTTGGTCGTCTTCCGCGATCAGGATGCGCATCCCAGTCTCCGCTGATCCGGGCGGCGCCGCGCCCGGTGTCCTTCATTGTAGGGAGGGGCTTGAAAATCGCGCGCAGCTACTGTACAAACATCCAGCTTTCTGGATAATGCACGCAACTTCAGGAGAACCCCGTGGACGCCACCGCCAAGTCTTCCAACCTCGCTTCCAACGCCGCTGCCAGCCCCGCCGCCACCGCCTTGCAGACCGAGAAGAACAAGGCCCTGCAGGCCGCGCTCGCGCAGATCGAGAAGCAGTTCGGCAAGGGCACGATCATGCGCCTCGGCGAGGGCGAGGTGATCGAGGACATCGAGGTCGTCTCGACCGGCTCGCTCGGCCTCGACATGGCGCTGGGCGTCGGCGGCCTGCCGCGCGGCCGCGTCGTCGAGATCTACGGCCCGGAATCGAGCGGCAAGACCACGCTCACGCTGCAGGTCATCGCGCAGATGCAGCGCGTCGGCGGCACTTGCGCCTTCATCGACGCCGAGCATGCGCTCGACATCGGCTATGCGCAAAAGCTCGGCGTCAACCTGCAAGATCTGCTGATCAGCCAGCCCGACACCGGCGAGCAGGCGCTCGAGATCGTCGACGCACTGGTACGCTCGGGCTCGGTCGATCTGGTCGTGATCGACTCGGTCGCCGCGCTCACGCCGAAGGCCGAGATCGAGGGCGAGATGGGCGATTCGCTGCCCGGCCTGCAGGCCCGGCTGATGAGCCAGGCGCTGCGCAAGCTCACCGGCAGCATCAAGCGCACCAACACGATGGTGATCTTCATCAACCAGATCCGCATGAAGATCGGCGTGATGTTCGGCTCGCCCGAAACCACCACCGGCGGCAACGCGCTGAAGTTCTACGCCTCGGTGCGGCTCGACATCCGCCGCATCGGCTCGATCAAGAAGGGCGAAGAGGTCATCGGCAACGAGACCAAGGTCAAGGTCGTCAAGAACAAGGTCTCGCCGCCGTTCAAGACCGCCGAGTTCGACATACTCTACGGCCAGGGCATCAGCCGCGAGGGCGAGGTGATCGACATGGGCGTCGAGCAGAAGGTGCTCGAGAAGAGCGGCTCCTGGTACGCCTACAACGGCGAGAAGATCGGCCAGGGCAAGGACAACGCGCGCGAGTTCCTGCGCGAGAACCCCG
>DATMIN010000320.1:0-2887 GCA_035554275.1 Burkholderiaceae bacterium | reverse complement strand
GGCGCCGAGCTTGAGCATCAGCCGCGACAGCAGTTCGCCTTCGAGCTGCGGGTCGGCCGGGCGCGGCTGCCAGGTGGTGTTGTCCTTGCGCTCGTTGGTGTAGATCTCGACCATGCCGCGGTGCGTGATGTACACGTCGGTGCCGTTCGGGCTGCGCTCGACGCGGGTGCGGAACTTGTCGAGCTCGCCGGTCGAGTAGGCGTTGTCGAACACCTTGCCGACGGTGTTGCGGATGATGTCCTGCGGCAGCTTGGCGCGGTTCTCGGCCCAGTCGGTCTCCATCACGCCGGCGGCGGGCGTGTCTTGCGTGATCACGAAGCCGCGCTCCTTCCAGAACGCCTGCAGTTGCGGCCACAGCTGTTCCGGCGTGAGGCTGGTGCGCAGCCAGCGCTCGTTGCCGAGGCGCTCGATGCGCATCTCGCCGACCGCCTGCGGCGCGATCGTCGGCGTCGCCGCCGCGCTGGCGGGCGTGGCCGGCGTCGTGGCCTGGAACGCGGCGGCGCTGACGCTGCTGCCCTGCGTCTGTTGGTAGCGCGAATCCTTCGTGAGCTGGGTCAGGTCGGGCGGCACCTCGAGGCCAGCGCTGCGCGCCGTGCCGCTGCTGGTGCGGTAGTCGATCTTGTCGCCCGACAGGATGTTGTCGAGCGACGAGCAACCGGCCAGCAGCGCGGCGGCCAGGGCGGCGAGCGCCGCAAGGGTCAGGGAACGGGTCACGGGAGGGTCTCCAAGGGGGCTGGCCGCGGCGACGATTCGCGCGGGCCCCGGTGATCGGGAAGGGTTCGAGCCGGTCCGGCGGCTTCGGTTCAAAGCAGGCCCGATTCGCGCATCGCCTGCTCGACGCTGCGCTGGCCGGCTTCGGTGAGCGGCGTGATCGGCAGGCGCAGCGCCGCGCCGCACAGGCCGAGCCGCGCCATCGCCCACTTGGCAGGCGCCGGGCTCGGTTCGACGAACAGGTGGGTGTGCATCGGCAGCAGTTTCAGGTGGATCGCGGCGGCCTTCTTCGCGTCGCCGGAGAGCGCCGCGGCGCACAAGTCGTGCATCGCGCGCGGCGCGACGTTGGCCGTGACGCTGACGTTGCCGTGGCCGCCGAGCAGCATCAGCGCGATCGCGCTGGCGTCATCGCCCGAGTAGATCGAGAAGCCCTTCGGCGCGCGCTTGACGAGCCAGCCGGCGCGGTCGATCTCGCCGGTCGCTTCCTTGATGCCGACGATCCCCGGCACCTCGGCGAGCTTCAGCACGGTGTCGACGTTCATGTCGGCCACGGTGCGGCCGGGCACGTTGTACAGCACCATCGGCAGGTCGACCGCCTCGGCGATCGCCTTGAAGTGGCGGTACATCCCGTCCTGCGACGGCTTGTTGTAGTAGGGCACGACCGACAGCGAACAGTCGGCGCCCACGCGCTGCGCGAAACGCGACAGCTCGATCGCTTCGGCCGTGGAGTTGCCGCCGGTGCCGGCCATGATCGGCACGCGGCCCTTCGCGTGCTCGACCGCGACGCGGATGGTTTCGCAATGCTCGTCGACCGACACGGTCGGCGATTCGCCGGTGGTGCCGACCACGCCGATGCAGTCGGTCCCTTCGGCGATGTGCCAGTCGATCAGGCGGCGCAGCGCGGCGTAGTCGACGCTGCCGTCCTCCTGCATCGGCGTCACGAGCGCGACGATGCTGCCAACGATGGGTTTCATGCGCGATCCTCGGAATCGGCGGATTTTAGCGTCCCGCCGGCAGCGGCCCGGTCGGGCCCGAGCGGCGGCGGTAACGGGGCGTCAGAGGCAGCGTCGCGCCGCGCCACGATTCTTTGCACGGCGCGCGGCGGCGCCGCCTCGACGCCGTCCTCGTAGGCCACGACGCGCAGCACCGCGGCGGCCTGCAGCAGCTCGCCCGGGCGCAGCAGGAAGGCCGGGTTCGACGGCTTGCCGAAGCGCTCGTGGCCGATCGCGAAGGTCTCGTAGATCAGCACGCCGCCGGGCGCGACCGCCGCGACGATCTCGCCGAGGCGCTCGCGCCAGAGGTAGTTGGTCACGACGACCGCATCGAATGTTCGATCGGCAAACGGCCACGGGCCGGCCTCGATGTCGGCGATGACGATCTCGGCAATTGCCGCGAGCGGCGCGGTCGCCGAAGCGTCGCGATCGACCCCGGTGACGCGGCCGCCGCGCGCCGCGAACCAGCGCACGTGGCGGCCGCTGCCGCACGCCACGTCGAGCACGCTCGCACCGGCGGGCACGAGGTGCGACCAGCGCTGCACCCAGGCCGACGGCGCGCCGCCGGCGTGCGCCGGCGTGATGTCAGGCACTGGCGGCGTCGATCGCGCGCAGCGCGTCGGCGTCGAGCGTCAGGCGCGCCGCGCCGACGAGCTGCTCGAGCTGCTCGAGCGAGGTCGCGCTCGCGATCGGCGCGGTGATGCTCGGCCGCGCGATCTGCCACGCGAGCGCCACCTGGGCCGGCGTCGCACTCAGGCGCTGGGCGACGTCGTCGAGGGCCTCGAGCACGCGCAGTCCGCGCTCGTTCAGGTACTTCTTGACGCCGGCGCCGCGCGCGCTCCGGCCCAGATCGGCCTCACTGCGGTACTTGCCGGTGAGGAAGCCGCTCGCCAGCGCGTAGAAGTTGATCACGCCCAGGTCGTTCTCGACGCAGACCTGCTCGAGTTCGGCCTCGAACGCGGGTCGCTCGACCAGGTTGTAGAGCGGCTGCAGGCTCTCGTAGCGCGGCAGCCCGAGCTTCGCGCTGACGGCCAGCGCCTCGGCCAGGCGCGGCGCGGTGAAGTTGGAGGCGCCGATCGCACGCACCTTGCCGGCCGTGATCAGGTCGGCGAACGCGCCCAGCGTCTCCTCGAGCGGCGTCTTCGTGTCGTCGTCGTGCGACTGGTACAGGTCGATCACGTCGG
>DATMIN010000319.1:0-8217 GCA_035554275.1 Burkholderiaceae bacterium | reverse complement strand
AGCAAGGGCGCGATGCTGACGCACGGCAACCTCGCGAGCAACGCGCGCGTGCTGAAGGACTATTGGGGTTGGCGCGCCGGCGACGTGCTGATCCACGCGCTGCCGATCTTCCACGTCCACGGCCTGTTCGTCGCCTCGCACGGCGCGCTGCTGAACGGCAGCACGATGCTGTGGTTCGATCGCTTCGAGCCGAAGGCGGTGATCGCCCGGCTGCCCGATGCGACCGTGTTCATGGGCGTGCCCACGCTGTACGTGCGGCTGCTCGGCGAGCCCGCGCTGACGCGCGCGACGTGCGCCCACATGCGCCTGTTCATCAGCGGCTCGGCGCCGTTGCTGATCGAGACCTTCGATGCCTTCCGCGCGCGCACCGGCCACACGATCCTCGAGCGCTACGGCATGAGCGAGACGCTGATGCTGACCTCGAACCCGTACGACGCGAACGCCGGCGAGCGCCGCGGCGGCACGGTCGGCTTCGCGCTGCCGGGCGTCGGCGTGCGCGTCGTCGACGACGCCGGCGCGCCGGTGCCGCCCGGCGAGATCGGCGCGCTGCAGGTACGCGGCCCGAACGTGTTCAAGGGCTACTGGCAGATGCCCGAGAAGACCGCCGAAGAGTTCAGCGCCGACGGCTGGTTCAAGACCGGCGACGTCGGCCGCGTCGACGCGCGCGGCTACGTGACGATCGTCGGCCGCAGCAAGGACCTGATCATCAGCGGCGGCTTCAACGTCTACCCGGCCGAGATCGAGGGCACGCTCAACGACATGCCCGGCGTGGCCGAGAGCGCGGTCGTCGGCGTGCCGCACCCCGACTTCGGCGAGGCGGTGATCGCGATCGTCGTCGCGCGGCCCGGCGCCGCGCCCGATGCCGCGGCGATGATCGCCGCGCTGAAGGGACAAATTGCGAACTTCAAGGTGCCCAAGCACGTGTTCGTCGTCGACGCGCTGCCGCGCAACGCGATGGGCAAGGTGCAGAAGAAGGCGCTGCGCGACGCGCACGCGGGGCTGTTCGCGGGTTGACCCGGCTGCGCTGAATCAACCCGAACCCGAAACGATGCGGGACAATGCCCCGGAGCGACCCGCTCTCGCGGGCACCGAGAACGCGGAGGCGTGATGGCGCAGCTGATCGAACACCTTGCTGACCTGACCGGATTCCGCGACCGGGACCAACTCGATGTCACGATCGTGCGGGCGATCAAGGACGTGCTGCAGCCGCGCAGCGTGGCGATCTACCGCTGCGTCGGTGAGCCCGGCGCGCAGCGCTGGCTGACGCGCGCGCGGATCGGGCCCGGCGACGCCACGGCCACCGCGGACCCGCTCGGGACCGAGGTCTCGGCCTTGCCGCTGCTGGACGACGTGCCGGCGCGGCGCGACAGCCTGACGCGGGCGGAGACGATCACGGTGGGCGACGGGCCGCAGCTGTGCATCTTTCCGATCTCGACCGAGCGCGAGGTCACCGGCGTGCTCGAGACCGAGACCGCCGCGGCCCTGACGCCGGCCGATCGGGCGATGGTCGGCACCATCTTGCGGATCTACGGCAACTTTCAAGACCTGCTCGATCACAGCGAACGCGACGCGCTGACGGGCCTGTTGAACCGGCAGACCTTCGATGCGGCGTTCATGGGGCGCGCCCGCACGCGGGCGGCGAGCGGCGCGGGCGCGGCGCCGGGCCGTCGCGCGGCCGAGGCGGAATCGGCCGTCTGGCTGGCCGTGGTCGACATCGACCACTTCAAGGGGGTCAACGACACCTACGGCCACTTGATCGGCGACGAAGTCTTGCTGTTGCTGTCCCGGCTGTTGCGCTCGACCTTTCGCTACCACGACCGCCTGTATCGCTTCGGCGGCGAGGAGTTCGTCGTCGTCATCGCCTGCGTTGCCGCCGAGCAGGCGGCACTCGCGTTCGAGCGTCTGCGCGCCAACGTCGAACGCTTCAGCTTCCCGCAGGTCAACCGGATCACCGTCAGCATCGGCTTTACGCTGGCCACCGCGGACGAGACCCCGTCCGCGGCCTTCGCGCGTGCCGACAAGGCGCTGTACCACGCCAAGAACCATGGACGAAACCAGGTCGTGCACTTCGACGACCTGGTTCGCGCCGGCTTGGTGGTCGAGAAGAAGATCGTCGGCGACGTCGAGTTGTTCTGACCAAAAGGAAGGAAGCCGGCCCGGTCTTTCGACCGGCCGGCTTCTTCGGCGACGAGCGCGGATCGCTCAGTCGTTCTTGTAGATGTCCACGTCCTTGGTTTCCTTCACGAACAGCGTGCCGACCACGAACGTGATCGAGGCAATGATGATCGGGTACCACAGCCCGCTGAACATGTTGCCGGTCGACGCCACGATCGCGAAGAAGGTGGTCGGCAGCAGCCCGCCGAACCAGCCGTTGCCGATGTGGTACGGCAGGCTCATCGAGGTGTAGCGGATGCGCGTCGGGAACATCTCGACCAGCATCGCGGCGATCGGGCCGTAGACCATGGTCACGTAGATCACCAGGATCGTCAGGATGCCGACGATCTGCCACCACTGGCCGCCCATGAAATCGATCGGCTTGGCCTTCGCCGGGTAGCCGGCGGCCTTCAGCGCCGCACCGACGTCCTTCTTGAACGCGGCGATCTTCTTCGTGCTCTCCTCGTCGAACTTGCTGTTCGCGACCGTGGCCGACGGCGCCGTCACGACCTTGTCGCCGATCGAGATCGTCGCCGGCGCACCGACCGGCGCGTCGACGTGGTCGTAGCTCACCGAGCTTTGCGCGAGGTAGCGCTTGGCGATGTCGCACGAGGTCTTGAAGTCGATCTCGCGCGCCACCGGGCTGCCCTGGAACGAGCAGTCGCCCGGCGCCACCGTGACGATGACCTTGTTCGCCGCCTGCGCAGTGGCGAGTTCCGGGTTGGCGGCCTTGGTGAGCGCACTGAACAGCGGGAAGTAGGTCAGCGCCGCCAGCAGGCAGCCGGCCATGATGATCGGCTTGCGGCCGATCTTGTCCGACAGCGTGCCGAAGACGACGAAGAACGGCGTGCCGATCAACAGCGACGCGGCGATCAGCAGGCTCACCTCGTTCGGATCGACCTTCAGGTAGGTCTGCAGGAAGAACAGCGCCTGGAACTGCCCGGTGTACCAGACCACCGCCTGGCCGGCGGTCAGGCCGACGAGCGCGAGGATCACGATCTTCAGGTTCTTCCACTCGGCGAACGATTCGGTCAGCGGCGCCTTCGAGGTCTTGCCCTCTTCCTTCATCTTCTTGAAGGCGGGCGACTCGTTCAGGCTCAGCCGGATCCACACCGACACCGCGAGCAGCAGGATCGACACCAGGAACGGAATGCGCCAGCCGCCCCAGTCGGCCGTGAACGCCGGCTCGCCCATCGTCACGCGCGTGGCGTAGATGACGATCAGCGACAGGAACAGGCCGAGCGTCGCGGTGGTCTGGATCCACGACGTGTAGGCGCCGCGCTTGCCGTGCGGCGCGTGCTCGGCCACATAGGTGGCAGCACCACCGTACTCGCCGCCGAGCGCCAGGCCCTGCAACACCCGCAGGCCGACCAGGATCACCGGCGCGGCGATGCCCCACGACGCATAGCTGGGAAGCACGCCGATGATGAAGGTCGACAGGCCCATGATCACGATCGTGATCAGGAAGGTGTACTTGCGCCCGATCATGTCGCCGAGCCGGCCGAACACCAGCGCGCCGAACGGCCGCACCAGGAAGCCGGCGGCGAACACCATCAGCGTGAAGATGAAAGCCGCGGTCGGGTCGAGCCCGGAGAAGAACTGCCTGGCGATGATCGGGGCGAGCGTGCCGTAGATATAGAAGTCGTACCACTCGAACACCGTGCCCAGACTGGACGCGAAGATGACCTTCTTCTCCGCCGCCGTCATCGGCCGCTCGGCCGCTGCGCCGACCGCCACTGTGGTTGCCATATCCGTTGCCTCCTGCGCCGAGCGCAAATATCGACGTCGCCCCCTGGCAACGCGTGGCGCGGATGTTGGACGCGCGCTCTGACCGCTGGCTGACGCGCCGCTGACGCTCGGCTGACAAACTCGGTGGCAACCCGCAGGCCGGGTTTCTCAATGCGGCAAATCAGCTGCCGAAAGACACATCTCGGGTAAACACTGAGCTTCGTCAGCGCGTGATGCCGGGGCGCGCCGCGCCTTCGCGCGCCCACGCCGGGCCGTCGAACCACGCCTGGCCGCGCAGCGCGGCCGCGACCATCGGCAGCGCATCGAGACCCCAGAACAGGCGCCCATCGTCGAGCTCGATCGTCGGCACGCCGAACAGGCCGCGTGCGATCGCCGTGTCGGTCGCGTCCTTCAGCGCGCGCTTGACGAGCGGGTCGTCGGCGGCGCGGCGCGGCGCGAGCGCGGCCGTCAGCGCGGCCAAGCGCTGCGGCTCGTTGGCATCGAGCCCGCCGCACCAGACGTGGCGCAGCACCTGCTCGCAGGCGTGGCGGTTCGGCGGGCCGCCGTCGGGCGCGCACGCGACCAGCAGACGCAGCAGCGCGAGCGGGTTGAACGGGTGCTGCAGCGGTGTGGCGATCTCGATGCCGTGCTGCTGCGCAAGCCAATGGCAATGGCGGAAGGTCCACGCACGCTTCGGCTCGATCTCGGCCGGGCCCTTCTGGCCCCAGTGCGCGAGCAGCCCGGCGAACAGCACCGGCCGGTAGCTCACGTCGTACGACACGCCCTCGAGTTCGTGCGGCAGGCGCTCGAACGCGAGGTAGGCGAACGGCGACACCGGATCGAACCAGAACGTCAGGTGCTTCATCGATCACCTTCGGATGCGCTGCGCGGCGCCGTGCGACGCGCCCCGAGCGCGACCCAGACCGCGCGCTTCGCGGCGTCGTCCATCGTGCCCCACGCCGCGATCTCGTCGAGCGTGCGGCCGCAACCCTCGCACCAGCCGGTTCGCGCGTCGATGCGGCAGACCTGGTTGCACGGCGAGGGCACGCCAGCTCCGGCGACAGGCAGCGTCTCGCTCATCCCTGCACCACGTCTTCGACCGGCGCGCCGGTGAGCTGCGCGAGCGCCTGCGGGGTGGCGCGGAACACGCCGTTCGGATGCCCGGCCGCAGCCCAGACCTCTTCGAAGCGGAACAGCTCGCGGTCGAGCAGCAGCACCGGCGCGCTCGCGTGGCCGAGCGGCGCGACGCCGCCGATCGTGAAGCCGGTCTTGGCCTTGACGAACTCGGCGTCGGCGCGGCCGAGCGCACCGACCAGCAGCGCGACCTTCTTCTCGTCGACGCGCTTGTCGCCCGAGGTCACGACGACGACGGCCACGTCGTCTTCGCGGCGCCGGAACACCACGCTCTTCGCGATCTGCCCGACCGCGACGCCGAGCGCATCGGCCGCCTCCTGCGCGGTGCGCGCCGCGACCTCGAGGTAGACCGGCGCATGAGCGTGCCGGCGCTGCGCGAGCAGCGCGCTGACGCGGCGAAAGCCCTCGGGCCTGTCCGGGGGTGCGGGCGGCGCGGCGCTTGTCATGCGGCGGTGGCCGCTTCCGCGGCCGCCTTCGCGGCGCGCTTGGCGAGCATCGCGCTCCCGGTGCGCGACACCGGCTTGCGGCCGAGCACGCCCGAGATGTAGCCGGCCGCGTCGACGAGCTTGTCGAGATCGATGCCGGTCTCGATGCCCAGGCCGTTCAGCATGAACAGCACGTCCTCGGTGCCGACGTTGCCGGTCGCGCCCTTCGCATACGGGCAGCCGCCGAGGCCGGCGACGCTGGCGTCGAAGACATGCACGCCGATCTCGAGCGCGGCGTAGATGTTGGCGAGCGCCTGGCCGTAGGTGTCGTGGAAATGGCCGCTGACTTCACCCTGCGGGAAGTGCTTCAGCGCGCGCTCGAGCGCGGCCTGCGCGCGCTTGGGCGTGCCCACGCCGATCGTGTCGGCGATGCCGCAGTGGTCGACGCCGATCGCCTTCATCAGCCGCACGACGCGCTCGACCTCGTCGGCCGACACCTCGCCCTGGTACGGGCAGCCGAGCGCGCACGAGACCGCCGCGCGCACCTTGATGCCGTGCTCGTGCGCCGCGCCGACGACGGGCCGGAAGCGCTCGATGCTCTCCTCGATGCTGCAGTTGATGTTGCGCTGGCTGAACGCCTCGGTCGCGGAGGCGAACACGACGATCTCGTCGGGGCGGATGGAATCCTCCGCGATCGCCGCCTCGAAGCCCTTCAGGTTCGGCGTCAGCACCGAGTAGCGCACGCCGCTTCGGCGCTGAACCGCGCGCATCACCTGCGCGTTGTCGGCCATCTGCGGCACCCACTTCGGGCTGACGTAGCTGGTGACCTCGATCTCGCGCAGGCCGGCCGCTTGAAGCCGGTGCACGAGTTCGACCTTGGTCGCCGCGTCGACCGGCGACTTCTCGTTCTGCAGCCCGTCGCGCGGACCGACCTCGACCAGGGTGACGTGGGAAGGCAGCATGGCTCTGGACCTCAGTGATGAACGCCCGCGAAGATTGTGCGCCGGGCGGCAAGCGCGCGCCGGCCCGCGGTCATGCGGCGAGCGGGGCAAGACGCAGCAGCGCGTCGCCCTCGTTGACCTGGTCGCCGATGGCGTAAAGCAGCTCGGCCACGGTGCCGGCGTGCGGTGCGGCGATCGTGTGCTCCATCTTCATCGCCTCCATCACCGCGAGCGGCTGGCCCTGCTCGACCGCGTCGCCGGCCTTGGCGAGGAACGCGATCACCTTGCCCGGCATCGGCGCCGCCAGGCCGCCGGCCTCATGCGCGCCGTCGGCCGAGTGCGCGATCGGGTCGTACTCGTCGAGCAATGCCGCACCAAAGGGCGCGAACACCGCGTAGCGCTCGCCGTGGGCATACACCGAGAGCAGCGTGCGGCGGCCGTCGAGGCTGACCTCGTGCGTGTCGGGCGCGAGGCGCCGCGTCGCGAGCGACCAGCGCTGCGCGCCCGAGACGAGCGTGGGTACGGCCTCGTCGCGCGCCAGCGCGAAGCGGTGGTGCTCGCCGCCGGCGAGCAGGTCGAAGTGGCGGCGCGCGTGGCCGTGCAGGCGCCAGCCGTCGCGGCGCGACCACGGGTCGTCACTCTCGAGCGCGCGCTCGGCCGCCAGCGCATGCGCGACGACGCCGGCCGCGGCCCACTCGATCGGCAGCGGCGGCGCATCGAACAGCGTGGCGCGCTCGCGCTCGATCAGCGCGGTGTCGAGGTCGGCCTGCGCGAACGAGCGGCTCGCGACGACGCGGCGCAGGAACGCGACGTTGGTGTGCAGCCCGACGATGTGCGTGGAAGCCAACGCCGTATCGAGCCGCGCCAGCGCCTGCGCGCGGTCTTCGCCCCAGACGATGAGCTTGGCGATCATCGAGTCGTAGTACGGCAGCACCGCGTCGCCTTCGCGCACGCCGGCGTCGATGCGCACCGGCGCGGCGTCGTGGAACGGCTCGCCATCGGCGTTGCGCGCGAACGCGACATGCTGAGGCCAGCGCGCCACCGCGAGCGTGCCGGTCGCGGGCAGGAACTGCGCGTCGGGGTTCTCGGCACAGACGCGCGCCTCGATCGCGTGGCCGCGGATGCGCAGCTCGTGCTGCTGCAGCGGCAGCGGCTCGCCCGCGGCGACGCGCAATTGCCACTCGACCAGATCGAGCCCGGTGATCGCCTCGGTGACCGGGTGCTCGACCTGCAGCCGCGTGTTCATCTCCATGAAGAAGAACTTCAGGTCGCTCTCGGGACGGCCATCCGGCCCGATTTCCGTTCCTGGCGTGGGCTCGGCGATGAACTCGACCGTGCCGGCACCGACGTAGCCGACCGCCTTCGCCGCCGCGACCGCGGCCGCGCCCATCTCGGCGCGGCGCGCCGCGCTGATGCCGGGCGCGGGCGCCTCCTCGAGCACCTTCTGGTGGCGCCGCTGCACCGAGCAGTCGCGCTCGAACAGGTACACGCAGTTGCCGTGCGTGTCGCCGAACACCTGGATCTCAATGTGGCGCGGGCGCGTGACGTAACGCTCGATCAAGACCGCATCGTCGCCGAAGCTGTTGATCGCCTCGCGCTTGCACGACGCGAGCGCGGCGTCGAACTCGTCGCCCTTCGTGACGATGCGCATGCCCTTGCCGCCGCCGCCGGCACTGGCCTTGATCAGCACCGGGTAGCCGATGCGGTCGGCCTCGCGCTTCAGCATCGCGGGCTCCTGGCCCGCGCCGTGATAACCGGGCACGAGCGGCACGCCGGCCTTCTCCATCAACTGCTTCGACTCAGCCTTCAGCCCCATCGCCTGGATCGCCGCCGGC